>VBBV01000206.1:3868-5359 GCA_005883695.1 Candidatus Bathyarchaeota archaeon
GTCACCAATCTGCCCTGCAGTTGTCGCAATGTCGACACCCGGCCCCTTCTTTCCATGGATGTCCAAAAGGTATCTGATTCCATCTTCTGCCATGAAACTCTCGATGCTCCTTCGGAGCTCTAATTGCGCAGACTGAATCCTATTCGGATCCAAGAACTCTCGACTTACCTTCCCAATCACAGCATAGGATCTCGAAGTCAGTGCCGCTTCTTCAACGATTGTTCCCGTGTGAAGATCTGCGTCTGGGCTCGTTGTGTGTGGAGCCGTTAGGAGAACGTGTCCAAGACCGACGATTTCGACATGATCCGGGTGAATGATCTTGACGGGCACTCTTCAGTAACCTTCTATGTAGAATAAAGTGTTGGAAACTGTATCAAAACCCTTCTTCGAACAGTTTTATAGCGCGCATCCAAAGTGGGCATTCGAAAACGCGGTCTAAGGGTGTCTTTGGAGCAGAAATCGCTTGTCCGGAATCGAGGCTGTAAGGAAGATTGTGGAAACTGAGGCACAAGCGAAACGGATCGTCGAAGAAGCAGAGTCAAGGGCTCAGGAAATTCTAGCCTCTGCTTCGGAACAAGCCCGGAATGTTCGGCAAGCCTCAACAGCTGAAGCAGAACAGCGAAAGGTCCAGAGGCTGCGCGAGACGCGGGAGAAAGCTGAGGCAGATGCGAGAAGCTCAGACGTGGAAACTGAGTCTCTGCTCGAGAACTACAAGAAACTCTTCGAGAACAGGAAAGATGCCGCGGCCAAGAAAGCCGTTGAATTGATCCTAGGTGGGTGAAAAGTGGCAGAGTCTTTGGACAAGCTTCATAATCGAATATTGTCAGACGCAAAACTGAAAGCCGCGGGAATCGTCGAACAGGCAGAAGAAAAATCGAAGCAGATCCTTGGGGAGGCCCGGGCCCAAGCTCAAAGGGACGCGGACGATATCCTATCGAGGGCGAGCTTGGAGGCCGAGAGCATCAGAAGGAGTATCCTTAGTTCCAGAATCAGGGCCAACCGCTTAAGGATCCTTGACGAGAAGAATGAGATCGTTCAGAGCATCCTCAGGACCGTTGAAAAGAGTCTCTCGGACATCGCTAGCTCGACCCAGTTCGATTCGACACTGAAACGCTTCGTAGCAGAAGCGGTGGAGGCAGTGGGGACAGATAATGTAGTAGTAAAAATCGGCTTTCGGAATGCGGACAAGAAAAGTCTCCAATCTCTAGGACAATCGCTACCCAAAGGAACAAAACTCCTTGCTGAAGAGACAGCAATCGATGGCTTGGGGGGCGTAGTTGCGAGCGACCCCGAGGGAAAGATGATCTTCAACAACTCTTTCAGGGCTCGCCTCGAAAGACTGGACAACCAGCTCCTAACGACAATTTCTTTCGCCATATTTGGTGAGTAGGTCTCCTTTCTTGCTTAGACCAGAGACAATGCATCAGGTCAGCATCATAGTTGCAAAGGACGAGCTGCCCAATCTCCTCTCCTATGCCGGGGAGAACAAAT
>VBBV01000006.1 GCA_005883695.1 Candidatus Bathyarchaeota archaeon
CATTGGCTCGTTTTACAAGGATGTTGTCTTGGGCAACAAGACCTTCTTCGGATCGGTCAACGCCAACATCAACTACTTCCGCATGGGCCTAAAGGATTTCGCGGAGATCCAGAAACGATTCCCCGGTGTCTTGAGGGATACGATTAGCATGAGAATAGCACCTGAGGATTTTCAGAAGGCGTACAGTCCGAACAAGGATAGCATCAAGACCGTTATCAGCTTCTCTGCCGCGAAGGCCGCCTAAAGCTCGCTAGCTCGCGCTTGCAGGCTTCCGATTATGTCGTAATCGTGGGACGCCAAGAGAGAAGCGGCCCCGGTGGTTTTGACTATGTCTTTGAACTTCTTGCGTAGAGAATCCCTGAATGATTTTGGGATGGCTTCAGGGGCTGGGTATGGAGGGCCAGGAGAATACAGACTAAACGATTCCGGAAATATCAGCACGTTTCCTTTGGTGTCCCCTCGCGCATTATCTCCAACCAAGAGCTCCTTCCCATCGGATAGAAGAGCATAGTCTTCTCCGAACTTGTGCGCCTGGAATCCCAGGACGCTGCCGGTCTTGTAGACTTCGAAGTCGCCTATCTCTTTCACCTTGACAGCCTCCGACGGTTCCACAGCCTCTGGAATCGTCTCAGGCAGGTACACAGGTATGCCAGCCCTCTTCGCGATGAATCTCGACGCTCTCGTGTGATTTTGCTCCGTGAGCAGGACTGCTTCGAGTTTGCCCAATCTACCTGCTGCTTCCAAGAGTCCTGGAACCATAGGAGGGTCAACCAAAACGACGCCTGTCTCTCTGACAAAGAGATGGCCTACCATCATCCAGTCGTCGGCAGGGTCGGGGGTGGACCACCTGAAGACCCCCTCTCTTATGGGTGTGAACATGGTTCCTACCCTCTTCCCCGGGGGGCAGCATCAGGTGATTAACCTTAGTGGCGTCGCGAACCACTCAACGGGGCGAACAACAGGAGAGCTGTTTTTTTGGGCCGATCATTTGGACTCCTTCAATGATACGCGGAGCTTTGGGACAATCTGTTGAGCAAAGGTCCGAACCTGGTTCTCCTCGTCGCCTTCGACGGAGGGCCAGAAGATGAACGTGTCCAGACCGAGCTCCTTGTATGAGGAGGTTAGCCAGTCGACCCAGTGGGAGACGGAGCCTATGAAGGGTTTCTTGTCATGTAAGAAGAATGGTTTCTTGTCAGACTTCTCTGATCCTTCTCGTTCATCAATTGCGCCGACAACCTGAGCAATTCGTCTGATCGATTGGGGCGATCTACCATTCTTCCTTGCTGATTCGTCGATCATTTTTTGCCGGATTTTTATTTCGTCTCCGGACATGTTCGTGCTGAGCGGGACGACCCAGCCGTCGGTAAGTTTGCCGATGACGCTCATCATTCGGGGTCCCATTGCGCCGGTCCATATGCTCATCTTGTGGTATGGGCTGGGCCCGGCCTGGGCGTCTTCTAGATGATAGTATTTTCCCGGAAAGCTTACACGGTTGCGACCGTGGCCATAGTTCCAAACGAGACGTATGACCTGTAGTGCTTCTTTGTAGGCCGCAACCGCTTCTCGAGGAGTTCTCCTACTTCCGCCCCAGGACTGGATCGCATCCCAGAACGCGCCAGTCCCCAGCCCTAGTTCGATCCTTCCTTTTGTTATGATGTCAAGTGTGGCAGCGGTCTTTGCGAGGATCGCTGGTGGTCTCATCGGAAGGTCGCTCACGTCGGGAAAATAGCGAATCCGCCTTGTCGACGCGGCCAGGGTGCTGATCAGTGTCCAGGTATCGAAGAAGCTTCCGTTGTAAGGGTGATCTTGAATCCCAATAATGTCCAGGCCGAGATCGTCGGCGGTCTTTGCAAGTTTGAAGATATTCTCTAGGTTGCTAGAGTATGGTGTGATGCTGAGACCGAAGACGGGCTCTTTGTGTAATTCAACGTTAGCCATAGTTGACGATGATTCTGGCCCCGCTACGGTAGCAGTCATATGCTGTTGTCTACAGGCTAGGCCGGTGCTGCACGGTTGTTATGTCTATCTGATCTCAGTGACATGAAAAGAGAAGTGTCGCTGGGCACTCGCAGTTTGCGATGCCATTCAGATAATCAATGGACAAGTCGTCCTTATTGAATTGAAATCCCAAAACGACAAATTGACAAAAACGCAATCATTGGCACAATCGATGACAGAGAATTACCGCGTCATTCGTTTTGACTGCGACAGGAACCTTTCGAAAGAGCTCTAAACATGACAAGATCCCCAATCTAGCGGATAGGGAGTCCTCAAACGAGCCTCTCGTCTTGGGCAGGATTGAAGGGCGATTTAGGCTACTTTTTCGGGCCCACTCTGAGGTCTCCCATTTCTTTCAAGATTTCTGAAACCTCAGAAGTTATTGTTGGCCTCGTAGGGAATCCTTTGACAAGGAGACCGCCTAGTTCCTGTTTCCACGCTGTTTCAGTGATCGCTCCCATCCTTTCTATTACGCTCAGGTGAGAATAGAATGCAGCTGACCCTTTTTTCTCCTCAGGTGCGGCCTCGTAGCTCCGGACGAGTTTCTCCTCCAACATTCTTCGATCTATTTTGACCATCTTTCTTTTAACAAGAAACCAAACGTCGAATACGTCCCTTGGTTTCACCCTCTGGAGAAGAGCCCGCAGTTTTTCAGCTAGAATCTCCTCTATGTCCATTACTGGCACCACCGGCATGAGCGATGCAAAGTAGGGGGCAACATCAATTCTCCTCCTCTCTGGATTTCGTAGGCTCTTAGAAGTGCTCAAGTTGAACATGATGTGGTTCGGTTGACCAAGAACCGAGGTATAATCCAAGCTAATGTCTAAGCCTCTCGAGTCTTCGAATGTTTTTCTTGCTTGAGTAATCGTAGTGACACCAAGATCCTGGCCACGAAGCCCTTCTAGAACTCCAAGAAATAAGGTCATTTCGTCGACACTTAGGGAGGCAAAATCGAGGTCGTCGCTGAATCTAGTCTCACTAGGATAGTATGCCTTCTTTATGCAAGTACCACCTCGGAACACGGCCCTCTCGGCAAACGGGGCGAACTGTTTGTCAAACGCTAAGAGAAGAAAGAAGATTGAAATCAAGAAGTCCTTTTCGACGGCACCTTTCCCCGCGCCCAATCTTGTAGCGAGTCGGGCCAGATCGTTTCTGTCAAACTTGGCTAGCCTAATCGTCTTTCGAATGTCTTCGCTCATTCGAAGACGGCCGCGGAGTTCAATTGGGCTAGGTAGGTCTTGCTAACGTGCAATCGCCACTCGTTAAAATACTCAGAATCGGTTGATTTCCCGCCCCATCTGTACGTAGCACGTCTATCAAGTCGCTCGCGTGCATCGTCAATAAGCCTTCTAACTTCCCATTTCTTAGCATCCGTTACCAAACCCGACTCAAGCAAGTATTCTAAAAGAAAGCCAATCCAAGCATTCGTCGACCGAAGCTCGGTAGACATGGAAAGTCTCAGACGCGTGAACGCGTCAGGATTTACTAGGTTCGCACTTAGTGCGGTTCTCATCCAGCGCAGGATTTCATCCGCTCCTCCGATTTCATCGGTGTGTGTGATGCCGTCGATTAGAGTTGCCTCGACGGTCGAGATGGGAAGCTGCGTTTCATCAATGACCTTCTGGGTGATTCCATCATCGACAATTGTTTTTACCTTCGATTTGATCGGCTTGAGTTCGCCGCCTAACTCTTCCTTGCCACCAAGCATCAGACACCATCTCTCAATTCTTCTGCTGACCGCTTCGTTCTTCGGAACATAAATCACATGATAGATGTTAGGAATTTGCGGTGTTAAGCCCCAATAGCTTGCTGCGGCGTTGAGACCTACGTAGTAAGGAACCTCTCCGAATACCCATGGAATGACCTCGGTAATCCTTGGGGAGAGGTTGTTGCTTCGATTGAGGTATAGCCCCTTTCCGACACGCTCTAGTGCCCCTTTTGCGGAAAGAAATGACATT
>VBBV01000007.1 GCA_005883695.1 Candidatus Bathyarchaeota archaeon
GTCTCGACGTAGATCGCAAGATTCTCTCGAGTAATGCCACCGGACGCTTCGACCAGAATATGGTTTCGAAGCTTTTTGGTTTCGAGTAAGCCTATCGACTTCTTCACTGCCTGTGGTGTCATGTTGTCCAGCAGCACGATGTCAGCTCCAGCCAACCCTGCTTCCACTGCTTGGCCCGGGCTGGTTGCCTCAACTTCTATTTTCTTGGTGAAGCTCACCTTGGCCTTAGCTTTCCTGACAGACTCAGTTATCGAACCGGCCAGTTCCAGATGATTGTCCTTGATCAAGACAGCATCGTCAAGCCTGAGACGGTGGGTATCACCTCCACCTAGTTCGACAGCTCGTTTCTCGAAATATCTGAGGCCTGGTAGAGTCTTCCTCGTGCAGGCGATTCTCGTTGAGCTACCATTTTTCTTTGCAATATTGACGAGTTCAGCAGTGGCTGTAGCCACGCCTGACATGTGAGATAGCAAGTTCAACAATACACGTTCCACTTTCAGCAAAGCGCTTCCGAAACCGTTTACTTCCAGAATAATTGTCCCGGCTGGGACCTCTTGCCCGTCCCTAACCTTCGATTTTCCTTCGCAGTCTAGGAGCTTGAGGAGTGTTATGGATTCGGATAATCCGGCAATTATGGCGCGTTCTTTACAGACGACTTGTCCAGTCGCCTTTGCCGCTGGATCAACAAGAGCGTCAGTGGTTATGTCTCCGTGACCAATGTCTTCGTCCAGAAATCTTCTCAGCGCGTCTTCAATCAGCATTCTACATAACACCTTGTGAGAACGGTAATTCGTTCATCTAATCCGCTCTTACCACTCATGTCCCCGCCAATTTCTTCGGTTGCGGACGGCTCAATTTAAGCAAGCCACAATAAGTCGAATTCTATCAGTCAGGTCTAAGACCGGTTCAGGCAGAAAGGAGAATTTGTAGTTTGATGAGCACTCATGTTCCCATTCGATAGCGTTAAATAATTTGCGGCATCGAAGCGGCCGAACGGTAGCATAATTGAAAACCAGCAAGATACTGTTCTTAGTACCTCTGCTCTTACTCATCCTGCCACTGGCTCACGCGGCAACAGTGCAGACCGCAACTGGAAGCTTCGTCACGAATTCTACAACCACAAGTTTCAACACGATTAATGGATTCACAATCATCACCCAGAACATTGTCTTCACGACCGCAGGTGACATTTCGGGCACTCTTTTGGCTAAGGATGTTATCGTAATCAGTCCTACGGGGCAAGGGTTCTTCGCAGGAAGCGGAACATTTACAGGAACAATACTCGGTAAGTCCGGCAGCGTCGGGATCGCGTTTACAGGAACTTTTGTCGCAACATCATCGACCCCACCCTTCACAGGCCAAGCCAAATTCGTCCCCGGCACGGGCACCGGTGGATTAGCAGGCATCAGCGGTAGCGGAACGATACAAGGCACGATTAACGTGAGCGGAACCTACTCCTTCCAAGTAACTTTCAGGTCAAAAGACAACTAGCTAAAGCGTCCCCTCCAGAACCCAAGACCCCGAATTTTTCTCTCTCTTCCTTCCCGTTCAGTTTGCTTCAGTCGTACTCAAGGCTACACTAGTTTGCATCGTGTGAGATAGGCCATAACCGTTCTAACGCCATTAGGACCAGTCTTGTAGAGCTATGCTTCGGTCTCGATTTCTCCGCGGTGGACCTCGTGCCCGCATGAGCCTAGGAAGATGTCCAACCCATCTGGTACTGCATCGCTTCGGTATGGGCTCACATGCACAAACACTCCTTCGCGGTGATCGATAGGGCACTCTGCTTTGATGAGGTTCTTCGCTTTGGTTCTGGGACGGTGCCTGGAAAGTGGATCCAGTCTCGCAGACAATTTTTCGATCTTGAGCCCTAAGAGTCCCGCGTAGAGGCCTCCGATGCAGAAAATTCCACTTCCTGCCAAGAGTCCGATCACGCCTGTCTGACCCAGAGCGTCGCTGGACGTCATGACAAAGTAGAATGCTACAACCGGGGTGATTACGGCTACTCCGATGATGAACCTGCCCATGATGGAGAGAAAGCCCATGTTTTTCGACTCCCGGTGAAATATCTTCAGATGGAAACGTCTTGGTCTTACCGTTTCTTTTTAGAGTCTCTTTCGCTCACAACCATCTCGACATGCTCAATGATCGTCTTGAGAGGTGTCCCAGGCCCAAAATTGCCCGTGATGCCCTGCTTCTCCAAGAGAGGCTTGTCTTCATCTGGGATAATTCCTCCGCCCACCAGTAGAATGTCGTCTCCTCCTTTCTCCCGGATGAGCTTAGCGACCTTTGGGAAAGCGGTCATGTGGGCGCCGTTGAGGAGGCTCATGGCCACGACATCAACGTCTTCATCGATAGCCATCTGAGCAACCTGCTCCGGCGTGGCCAGAAAGCCTGTGTAGATGACTTCCATGCCCGCGTCCCGGAAAGCCCGGGTTAGGATCAGCGCACCTCTATCGTGACCATCTAGTCCAGGCTTCGCCACAAGGATACGAATCCTCTTCGTAGGTTTCGAGATCGGCTTCTTCTGCGAGGGCATCGGACCGTTCTGATCTTCCGAAGAACCCTTTCGCTAATAAGGACTACCGAATTTGTTCAGTTGTAAAGTTCATCGTATCGCTTGTACTTCCAATAAGCCATGGAAGCAAGCCATGATACTACAAAGATGCCGATTATTGCGAAACCCATAGTCTCGAAATCCAGCGTCCCAAGCGATTTCCAGAACGGACCGGTCAGCTTCAGCTCGTTAGAGAGAACTTGAAGGAGTTCGACTCCGCCAATCGCAAAGGCAATTGCGACTGATATGATCGTCACGGTAAGGTTGTAGTATATTTTCCGGATTGGTCTGAGAAACGCCCAGCCGTAAGCGGTCAGCATCGTAATCCCATCAGTCATATCGACCAAGACCATCCCGCAAGTGAACATGAAAGGAAGAACAAGTATCATCCAGAGAGGAACAGCGGATGATACTCCGACCCCAACGGTGATAGCTATCAGGGCGATCTCGCTGGCCGTGTCGAAGCCAAGTCCGAACAAGACTCCGATGGGATAGATCTGCCAGGGCTCCCTGACGATCTTGAAGAGTCCTTTGAAGTAGCGGTTCAGGAATCCCCTGTTTTCCAGAAGACTATCAAGTTCTGACTCGTTCATCTTTCCCTGTTTGAGAGTCGTGAACACCCTGTAGATCCCTAGGACAATGACGATGTTGATGAGTCCGATTAGAAATAGGAAGATTCCAGAGACTGTTGTTCCAATTATCGCGCCGCTGCTTCGAAGTGCTGGAATCTGGTCTTTCACCGCGTTGGTGGCGAGGACGAGAGAGACAATAAGACCAACGACGACCGTAGAATGACCCAGGGAGAACCACATGCCGACCGTGAGGGGACGTTTGCCTTCTTGGAGTAGCTTTCGTGTCGTATTGTCAATTGCAACAATGTGATCCGCGTCAACCCCGTGACGCAGCCCGAAGGTGAAAGCGAGGACGCCGAGTCCCGCGAGCAAGGCGGACAATTGCCCTATGATAACTGAGGCAGCGAGGCCGATGAGGGTGGCGATGCCTAACGCTGAGTAGATGATGGAGATTCTGAGCTTCTCTGCCGTTGAGAGCCCTAGCTTTGAATGGTAGCCCTCTATATGGTAATATAAAGTCTTAAGTTGGTAATACTTTTAGCGGACACGACCAATCTGAGTAATACTGTGAGGCGAATTATGAATTGGTATTGAATGACGAGGGAGTTACCAGAATAAGCATGTCTTTGCCACCTGAGCTTCTCGAAGCCTTCGACAAGGCCTCCGAGCACAGCGGTTATCGTGACAGGTCTAAGGCGCTGCAAGCGGCGATGCGGTCCTTCATATCAGATTTTGAAACAGGACTCAGAGGAGGCCACGTTGTCGGGTCCATTGTCATGGTCTACAACCATGAGACCCATGGCGCTGACGAGGGCATCACAGAAACGTCCCACCACCACAGACAATCCATCCTATCATCACTCCACGCGCACATCGACGCCGCACATTGCCTTTGCGCCCTGCTTGTCCGCGGCAAAGTCCAAGACATCACGAGATTGGAGGGAGAGCTGAAGCGACAGAAGGGAATTATGCAAGTCAAATCCTCGTATCTGAAAACAGAATCGGTCTAGGGAATTACTAGAGGAGAATTAGTTTGAGAAAAGTTGTCTGGCTAATGCACGTATCACTTGACGGATTTGCCGCAGGACCGAACGGGGAGATTGACTGGATCTATCTCGAGGACGAGTTGTTCGAAGATATCCACAATATTGTACGGAACGCGGACACAGCTCTGTATGGACGAGTGACCTATCAACTCATGAGAAGCTACTGGCCCACTGCGGCCAAGAGCCCCAAGGCCACGAAGCACGATATTGACCACGCCAACTGGGTGAACCCTGCGGTGAAGATCGTCTTTTCAAAGTCATTGAACGAAACTGACTGGCAAAACACACGAATAGTCAAGAATGATGCTGCGGAAGAACTTCTGGACCTTAAGAAACGGCCGGGCAAGAATACGATCTTGTTTGCTAGTCCAAGTCTTGCCTCAACTTTCCAGAGTCAGGACTTGATCGACGAATACTGGTTTAATATCAATCCGATAATTCTTGGAAGAGGAAGACCCATGTTCAAGGATGTTAGCGGTGTGCACAAGATGAAGCTTCTAGGAAGCAAGAC
The DNA here is from genome assembly GCA_005883695.1 of Candidatus Bathyarchaeota archaeon. The sequence continues at coordinate 4,687 of VBBV01000007.1, forward strand.
ATACAAGAATGGGGTCGTTAATCTTCACTATGGTAGGAACTAGAAAAAGGAAATATTCGCTACGAAGGTTCTCTCGCTGGATGGAATTACCCCCTAGAAACAAGAATGTTCAGCTCGGGAGTTGTTCTACTTCGTTATCACCCCGCCAGAGAATAATCTAAACGGATCTTCTGGTCGCGGATGTTAGATATGCTCTCCCACCATCATTGTGGAATCGCGTTGCGAATAATGCATCCCTGATGTAGTTGATCTTGAAGAGCTGCGAGAACGTTGCCTCGATCTCCCCTCTCGTAACTCTTCGTGGTCCACCCCAGCCAGTGGGCTCCTTCTCGCTGAAACAGAGCATGAAGTACTTTCCATTAGCGACTAGAACTCTAGAGATCTCGTGAGCGTAGACTGGCCGGTCGTTATCGGGAAATGTGTGGAAGAGTCCCGAATCGATAATGTTGTCGAAGAGACCGTCCTTGAAGTCCAGTGAAAGAACGTTTCCGGCTCGGATATCAATTTTCAACCTTTTCTCAGCGGTTTTCGCCCTTGCCACCGCAACCGCTCGGCTTGACAGATCGACTCCGGTAACAGAGAACCCGTTCTCCGCGAGATAGAGCGCGTTCTCACCTGTTCCGCACCCGACGTCGAGAACTCTGCCCTTACTCAGTTCTCCGGCCCGGACGAGCTCTACGAAGGCTGGTTGCGGCCGGCCCACGTCCCATGGTGGTACGGTCTTGTAAGCGTCCTCCCAAGAAGTCAAAGACGGTCGAACCCACTCGTCGATGCCGGATTCAAGAACGTTTTGAAGCACTCTAGCAGAACACGTTTGTTAGGCCGAATTGTGAAAAGACTCTTTTAGACGAGCATGCAATACCATTCGTGAGCCAGATTGGAACAGCTTCAGAAAGAAAGCCCAGTTTCACCCGCTGTCTCGAGATGGTTGCTGGAGGAGAACGAACCCTCTAGTCAATACTTTACCCACACCGAGTTGATGGGACGTGACGAGAAAGACGGTTCCGTCCAGAGAGTCAAGGAGAGAATCGGGAGAGAAGGATGGGCCGCGAATATTTTCGCGAAACAGAAAGAGAACACATACTGGGAGAACAAGGAGTCGTGCTATGTTCCAAAATTCACTTCTACAGGATGGCAGCTAGCGGTCTTGGCGGATCTTGGAGTATCATCAGAGGATCCCCGATTCGCGAAAGCAGCAGATCACTTTTTCGAGCTTCACAATGTTGAGACCGGTGGATTCTCCTTACGTTCCCAGGGTGAGGAACAGTTCCATCCCCATGTTTGCAACACTGGCAACATGGTTCGGGCGCTCGCAAAAGCGGGGTATGCGAAGGATGATAGAGTTCTGAAGGCGATGGGCTGGCTTCTCTCTAAGCAACTATCCGACTCGGCCTGGAACTGTGCCCCGTCAGGCAAGCACGGGTCTTTCCTCGCCACTGTAGAGCCTATGTGGGCGCTCTCCGAGATGATCAAACACGAGCCGAGACAAGAGTGGAAAGAGGCCGCCGCTAAATCCTCCGAGTTCGTTCTCAAACACAAGATATACAAATCCGACCGGGACGATTCCGTTGTCCTGTTCGACTTTCTGAAGATACACTATCCCACACACTACTGCTACGATTTCCTCCATGGGCTACGCGTCCTATCAGAGCTGGGGGTCCCAAGAGACGAAAGAACGGATGACGCGCTCAGAATGTTGCGCGCCAAGCAGCTGGTGGATGGGCGATGGCCGCTGGAAGCGGTGTACCGAGGCTGGCGTCACTCCCATCCCATGCATGGAACAGAGACGGTATCTAGACCGGAAGAGCGAGAACTCGTAACGGAAGGATGGGGAACAGATCACACTCTACAACTGGAAGAGGCAGCAAGCCCAGTAAATGGGTAACGCTCCAGGCGTTGCTGACCCTGAAACGATTGGGATTGCTGTATTCCTGGTCCTGATTTCCAATTCTTCCCTCGAACCGGATCCCTCATGAATAGTGTCCAACTGGTTATATCGGGAGGCCTAATCGCCGAAAAAGTGGTTGGGCAAGCTAGAAGACCTTGTTTGAGATAAAAGCAGCCACCAAAGTGTTCTCGGCCAAACAAGGCCCTGCCATAAGCGCCGTCAGCTTCGACGTTCGGAACGGTGAAATCGTTGGGTTCGTCGGGCTCAACGGAGCGGGCAAGACGACTACGATTAGGATTGCGGTGGGTGTGTCTCTTCCAACATCTGGGACCGTCGTGATTGATGGCCACGATATCACGAGGGAGAAGCCTGAGGCTTCAAAGAGCATTGGCTGGGTTCCTGAACTTCCGAATTTCGAACCCAATGCCAAGGCTTGGTCAATGATGAGATATCTCGCAGGGTTCTACAATATTGATAGAGAGGAGGCTCGTCGGAAGTCGAAGGATCTGCTGGCTTCAGTCGGTCTCTCTGGTTTTGAGAATCGCAAGATCCGCACTTATTCTCAGGGGATGAAGAAAAGGTTCTCGCTTGCGGTCTCGCTTTTGTCCGATCCGCAAAACTTTCTCTTTGATGAGGTGCTTAATGGTCTTGATCCAGAAGGTATCCATTTCTTCCGGGAGTTGATGCGAGGGCAGAAGCGTATGAACAAGGCGATCCTGTTGTCATCCCACATTCTCACAGAGATTGAGAATGTCGCTGATCGTATAGTGTTCATTCACAGGGGACGCGTAATCAAGATCGTGACGCGAGATGAACTTGCAGCATACGAGGGAGAAAAAGGAGTACTCAGGATCATTCTACAAAACATCACGGATGATGCAGTATCATATCTCAAGAGCCTGGGGGGAACGGCTCTGGTCCAAGGCAATGAGGTAATTCTTTCAGACTTCCGGGGGGACTCGAGTCAGGTCAATAGTGAACTCGTGAAAAAAGGCATCCCAGTGCGGGAGATCAAGTTCGAGAAGACGGGACTAGAACAGTATTTCTTCGATCTTATCGGGAAGGCAGACTCGGCCCAATGATCATTCGCCCGTTCCTTTACGATTTCAAGAAGACAATAACGAGCAAGACCGTAATAATACTCGTCGCAATTATTCTTCTCATAAGCCTCACGATAATTCCCTTAACGCGCATAGGGTCGAGTGGTCCACCCACTGGACTTGGACAAGCACCTATACTCTACTACCATGACGGACCATCTTCTAACATAGGAAATCACTACCTGACCTACTTCACAAACCAGTACGGAGATGGGATAAGTGGGGCAACCGTTACGATCACTTTCCAAGGAGCAAAAAACTTCACGCAGATGGCGCTCACAAACTCTTCAGGTTTGGCCTTCGTCACCGTGAACGCTCCTAATGCAAGTTACTCTGTAATGTTTAAGGAACAACTGCCCGGAGGCGAATTGTCCACAAGTCTCCCCGACCCAGCAAGCATCCACAGTCCATCGGGAGTGATTACCAGAATCGGAGGAGGATTTGGAGGAGGAGGATTCGGCGATGCATCCATTCAAGCGGTGGTTGACAAGCATAACTCGTCAAAAAGGGACATTCAAGTCTTCTACGCCGCAAATTTCGGCGCAGTTCCCTCCACCTACACCCTGTACTACAAAGTGGTATCATCCTTCGGCGGATACTCCTGCAAAGGCACGGGCGGCTGTCCTTTCAACTATACTGATATGACCAGCCTCGGTGGCCTGAACGGTTATCTCGAGACTTTCGACCCAACCATTCCCACCGGTCTAAACGAGACGGCTCAGGTCTGGTTCGAACTGTTCTCCCAGACCAAAACCGAGGTGGGTTCTACCAACTTCCCGGCCTTCGAGCTGAGACAGCCACGTCAGCCTATAATGTCAACAGGTATCGCCTCATTCTTCTTTTCGGGAGTCTTCGGTTTCTTCATCCCTTTGATGGCGATAATCGGGTCTTATTCCTCCTATGGAAAAGACCGGCTAACAGGCGTGTTGGAGTCAGTACTGGCGAGGTCTGTGACCAAACGCGGGCTAGCCATGTCACGATTCCTTTCCACTGTGCTATCGTTCACTCTCGCTTCTGCAGCCGCAGTCGGTGTTGTGGATCTCCTTCTGAACAGTGTGGGAGGGTCATTTCTCGATCAATCTTATGCGTTGGCAATCATCGCTGGTCTGGCGGTGGAAGTAGCCGCTTTTACTGGATTGATTTTCCTGCTGTCTCACTTACTCAAGTCAACAGGAGCTCTTCTAGGAATAAGCATCGTGCTCTTCCTAGTCTTGGACTTCTTCTGGTCTTTGATAATTCTCCTGTTGACATTTCTACTCGGAGGTACTTCTGGCTCAGCGGTAGCGCTTCAAGCTACGTTTCTCTCCTACTATGCTAACCCGGCGCAGTTTCTTTCGCTCATCAATGTGTATGTCCTCCAGTCTTCCTCGGGAGTCCTACTCCAATCATCGAGTTATGGGGTGACATTGCCAGCTGTAATCTTGGATGGTATCCTGTGGGCAGTTCTACCGTTTCTTGCATTCTTGTACTTGGCTATCAAACGCGACTAGGACGCTCTTTGCCGGGTTCTGGGCCGACGCAAGAGCGATACGGCTATAAATATATCCCCTCCCACTGGTAGGGTATGTCGAGACATAAGCGGCCGGAGGTTGACGCAAGTCTCTCGCGAATCGAGGGCCATGTTAGAGCCATCAGAAAGATGGTCCAGGATGATCGAAGCTATCCTGAAATCGTTCACCAAGTTGCCGCGGTAAAAGCTTCACTTGATGGAGTCCTCG
>VBBV01000008.1:0-6066 GCA_005883695.1 Candidatus Bathyarchaeota archaeon
TGCGCTTGGCGCTGGATTCGGCATAGGCACGTCTGGAAGCGCTTTAGCCGCTGCCACGGCAGAGAAACCGGAAATATTCTCGAGGGCAGTTATCACGCTGATATTGGCGGAGGCTCTGGCGATATACGCCCTCGTCACAGCTCTACTACTTGTTCTACAGGCAAGGTAACAGCGACTCATCGTGGGTACTGAGTTCATATCGGGGAGAAAAGGGCAAACTTCTAGAACGGCAACAGCTCCATTCCCTTGCAGAGTTCCGGACCCAAAGCGAGATCTTGGGGGTCCTTGCAGACGGGCCGTACGGCAAGGAGCTCTCGGAACTAAGAGACGGCTCTTCCCCCATAGAGACCGAGCGAGCGGTCCGCTTAGGTTTCGCTCGAGGAGTCAAGACACTCATTTCCTCCTCCCAAGGATCAACGCGGGACTTTCTCCTCGAGTTTAGCCGTCGTTTCGACGCCTACGACCTAGCGGCAATAGTTGTTTTCAAGGCTCAAGGAAAAAGCTGGGAGGAGTTCGCGTCGACACGTCAGCCTCTTGCCCTCCTCAAGGAGGCTGAGCTTCACCGTCTCTATTCAATAGATGATCTTCGAACAATTGTTGGAATTGTTGGCGACAGAGCGTTAGTAAACAGGCTGAAGAGCTTCTCCATGGAGGACCTTGCCGGCGAAAAAGCCTCTCTAGTTCGAGACATCATTACTGGTTGGGGAGAGGAACGCTTCTACAATTATGTGAACGACAAGCTTGGAGGGTTCGACAGAGAGAGCTGTCTTCCCATAGCTGGAGGAACGGTCGACTTAGCAAATCTGACTATCATTCTGAGAAGCAAACTGATAGGAATCCCCACCGTCCGCGAGCACCTCATACCATCCTCGTGGAAACTTGACGATCGAACAATAGACCAGCTTCTAGTCGCTCAGGACGTCACTCAAGCTCTCGATCTAGCATCTTCTCATCCATACTACCATAGTATCCTCTCCGGTGCTAGGCAGAAGTATGAAGAGACAAAGTCCCTCTCCTTCCTAGAAGTGGCGTCAAGAAAACACTCTGCCCACATTAGCAAGAGGATATTCCTCGGATTTCCGTACACTCTGGGTGTTATTCTTGCTTTCCTAGTTGTTAAGGAGAACGAGGCGAGAAATCTGGCAGCAGTTGTCGCTGGAGTCGGGGCAGGAATGAAGCCAGACCAGATCAGATCCTTGGTCGCGATTCCAGAGTGATTCCTTGGGGTTCCCGATTTGGTTGTAGACTACATCTTTTTGACGAAATAGTAGTAGGTGTATGCGAGTCCGGTAACTGATCCGAATACGAGTCCTATTCCAGACCCTGCGCATGGGGCGATCCACGGCGCTGACGCTACTACTCCTACACAAGAGCCGAATCCGAATAATGGTCCTAGCGCTATTCCGCCGAGGAAGTATCCGAGGACGAGAAAAGTGAACAGGCTGCCCATAAATTCCATGATTCGCAGAGCCGTGGGGTCGTAGATTCGTCCGGCACGCTTCTGAACCTTGAAGAACTGAGCTCGTCGGCTTTTCTGGGTCGAAGACTCAGCAAGCTCCTTGGTCTCTTCGTTGTTCCCCTGCTGGGGCAATTTCAAAATTGCTCCTTTCAAGGACTCGCTAATGCTGGAACGTGCGGGGTCGGGGTCGTTATGGCTTCTATTGACTTGACACGCCAACGTTATGATCGACACAGGGACATACTCTCTCTCGCTTTGGAGGATTCTGTCTAGAACGGAAGTTTCAAGGCCTGACATTTTGGCGAATTCTTCTTTTCCCGTTCGCTGAATCGCGGCGTTCAGCGCATCCTTGATTCGCGGTGTTGCTTGTGCTTCGAGGTCTGGACTGTTCACAAATACTCGCGCTTCTACGAGGAAGACTCCAATTCAATGATCCCTCTTCTGGACAGGTTGTTCACGGTCTCAGCTGGAAGGACTTTTTCCAGTTGAGCGTAGATACGCGAGGCCTGAGTTCCCTCGCCCAGTTTGAGGATTGCGCGGAGCAGCATCAGAGCATCGACGACTTGGTCGAGCCTCCGGTTCAGAATCTGTCCCGCCTTCTTGCGCAAATCATCAAGCTGCAGCTTCAACTCGTGAAGTTCCTTGGATAGAACCTTCACTCTGTCTTCCTCTGTTTGAATTTCTGATTTGGCATCCGGCGATTTGTATTCGAGAATCTCGATCGGGGTGAAATCGTAGAGAAGCAGCGTTTGAAGCGCTTGGGAGGACTTGTCTTTGGGCGCGGCGACGAGGACGTAGAACGTGTCCTGTTTCTTGTTGCCGACTGCGAGGATAGCTTGGTCTTTGAATTGTGACTGCACTGCTTTCTGTGCCGCCTCCAATTTCTTGACAGGCAATCGTCCTAGGACTCTCCGGAAATCTTCCGCCCCGGATTCCAACTGGTTGGTCGCAAAACCGGTTTGAGCTATTTCTGTGAGTGCCGCGATCTTCTTCTTGGAATCATCGATCTGTCTCTGGATCTTCTCGATCTTTCCTTGAACCTCTTGGTACTCGTTTCTGGCCTCGTCTAGTTCTCGCTTCGCCGAATCCAGTTCGTTATCGTAGTCCAGCTGATCAGTCGTGCTCGGATCCCTTGCCAAGTTAAGCTGTCGCATTGCTTGGAAGATCTCGTCTCGTAGCTTTGAGAGTTCTTTGATGCGACTGACGATTTGCTCGGTAGTCAGCTGTCCGGACTTGAGCGTGATATTGTTTGACTCCGTTTTTCCCGGTGTGCCGAGGGCTGTTGCCATTTTCACCGAGGTGTCGTCGGCGAGGATCGCTCTTAGAACAGTGTTTTTGGCGGGCGTACTCATATCCGCCAAACCCAGGCTAGGCTAGAGAAATTAGGGCTACTAAGAAGAGCGGAATGAAGACCAGGGAAATCGTGTTGAGGAGCTTGATGAGAATATGCAGACTTGGGCCTGCTGTATCCTTCCAGGGATCGCCAACCGTGTCACCGACGATCGTTGCAGCGTGTGTTTCCGTGTTCTTGCCTCCGAAGTGTCCGGCTTCAACATACTTTTTCGCATTGTCCATCGCTGCTCCACCCCACATCATCATTATCGCCAACGGTATCGCAGACAGTGTTGCGCCGACTACGAGCGCTCCGACTGCAGCCCAGCCGAGAAATACTCCCACAACTATCGGCGCAACCACCGGTATTGCGCCCGGGACCACCATCAATCGCAAAGCTGTCCTCGTGGAAATGTCCACTGCTGCCGCATAGTTTGGCTTAGCCGTTCCTTCTCTCAATCCTGGGATTTCCCTAAACTGTCTCCGGACCTCCTCGACCATACGATAAGCGCCAACACTTACTGCGTTAATAGCCGTCCCTGAGAACACGAAGGGAAGCATACCTCCGATCAACGCACCTATCACTACATCGGGATGGTTGAGAGCAAGAGCGGATCCCAGGCTGGACAGTTTCGTTCCCAGAAGAGCGGCCTGGGCACTCGTGATAGTGGTTAGGTCGGTTATTTTGGCCTGGTATCTTGCGACTTCCAATACGAAGGCCTGGAAGAGAAGTAGAGACGCCAGAGCGGCTGAACCCATCGCATACCCCTTCGTGAGGGCCTTGGTCGTGTTGCCGAGCGTATCGAGAGGCTCAATTCGCTCGCGGACTTCGACGGGGGCACCGGACATTTCGGCGATTCCGCCAGCGTTGTCTACAATTGGACCTAAACCGTCCATGGTTAGGACGATCCCGGCTGTTGAGAGCATGCCCATCGTAGCCATGGTCGTACCATAGACGCCCCCTAGGAACGTATCGGTGATTCCAGCTTGGACGGCGAACTGTTCTCCGAGAGCAAACGAGATCAGAAGGGTGATTGCTACGGTGATCACTGGTAGTCCGCTTGAAATCATGCCTACCGCGGTGCCGGACATTATGGTGAGCGCTGGACCAGACTTTGACCTCTCAGCGATCGTAATAACAGACTTCGCTTCAGAACCAGTGTAGTATTCGGTATAGAGTACGATAAGCAATCCTGCCGCCAGCCCTGAGACCATACAGCCATAGAGCGCGTAGGCAGCCAAAGCACTACCACTGGGCGTCAGTCCGGATGGACCGAAGACGTACCACGTCGCAATAAACATGAGAATCGCTGCGACGACGGATGCTACTAGGAGTCCGTCCCTGGTCGGTTTGATCGGGTTTTTGAATTTCTTCTCGAAGATTGCAACAGCGAGTCCGACGAATGTCGCGATTATCCCTAGCGATCTCACGATCAGAGGCATTGTCACGTAGTAGACGCTTATTCCTTGGAAGAGGATGATCGAGACGATAAGACCGATGATCATTCCTCCGAGGTTCTCGGCGGTGAGAGATTCGAAGAGGTCTGCTCCTCTTCCAGCCTCATCTCCGACATTATCGCCAACGTTGTCGGCTATAGCGGCGGGGTTTCTAGGATCATCTTCTGGAAAGTTCTCTTCCACTTTACCAACAAGGTCGGCGCCGACATCGGCTGACTTTGTGAATATACCTCCACCCAGTTGCGCAAACAATGCAGCCAGTGATGCTCCGAATCCAAATCCTGCCAGCACGCCCGGGTCGCGGAAGGCGGCGTAGAGGATCGAGAGGCCTAGCAGGCTCATGCTAATCACGGCCAAGCCCAGCGCACCGCCCCCGAGCGTGGCTACTTTCAAAGCGAGATAGGTCGATTGTTCTGCTGCCGCGGTTGACCTGACATTCGCATTCGTGGCTGAATACATTGCGATGTAGGCTGCGACAAGGGAGAAAGTGACTCCGAGAAGAAAGCTGAACGCGATTTCAGCGCTGTAAGTTAACGTGAATGTTGCGCTAAAAGCTGCGAGGATAACGAACGCGATGATTACGGCGATGATGCCAATGGTTCGAAATTGTCTTTTCAGGTAGGCGTTTGCGCCTTCCATGATCGCTTTCCATATGGCGACCATTTTTTCGTTCCCGGTGGGATACTTTTTGACTGACAGAACGAGAATTATCGAGGCGATGACCCCGACGATCGCGAGAGATGTCGTTAGGAGAAGAGGGTCGAACGCCAAGTTTTGGTTCCTGCTACTTTCAAACTATGGAATTTCCGTCAAGCCGCCCGGCCCGCATTATAAATCTATTCACGGATCGTATGACCAATTGTGAACTGGGCCAAACGCATAAATCACTTCTACCGATCGTTTCACGTTGGACATACCACGAGCTGATCTTTGCAATTGAATGGGAGCAAGTATGATGTTGTCATCGTTGGCGGTGGGCCTGGTGGACTTTCGGCTGCAGTCCATCTGTCAAAGAAAGGCCTAAAAGTGAAGGTCTTCGAGAAAAAGAAGATTCTCGGCACACCAGTCCGATGCGGCGAATATTTTCCGGTCAAAGCCGAGATGGAGAAGCTTCTCCCAGGAGTCAAGAATCTCGACGTGATCGACGCGCCACCAGAGGCCGTCGATACGACATGTCGTTCCATTCGTATGATAAGTCCGAGGGGACATGAGTTCGAGTTTCCATTCGGAGCTTACATTCTCGATCGGCACATTTTCGAGAGTCGCCTGGGAGATATTGCTCGAAGCCATGGTGCGGATATCGACATCGGTGTCCAAGCCCACTTTTTCCCGGATGATCAGGGAGGCTGGGTTGGTCCGACCCGGGAAAAATCGGTTCATGGAGACATTATCATTGCCGCAGACGGTTATCCGAGTGAGACCGCGGAGAGGGCCGGCCTTCCAGAAAGGGCCTATGCTGGTCCCTATGCGGTCGCCACGAACATTGAGTATCTGATGACCGACCTCAACGTCGAGCAGGATGTTGCAGAGATGTACATGGATCCTCGATACTCGCCTGGAGGATATGGGTGGATAATTCCCAAGGGAAAGGGACGAGCGAACGTTGGAATTGGGATTAGGGAACCATATGTCAGGCGAGATTGGCAGATACGGGATCTCCTCACTGGGTTTATTGAGAAGAACACGGTCGCGTCGAAACGGTTGGTCGGCGGAAACAAAGCTTCGATGATTGGCGATAGTCTTCCCGTTGACGGGCCTCTTTCCCGGACCTATTCTGATCGGGTCATGGCCGTTGGCGATGCGGCTGGAATGGTCAT
>VBBV01000008.1:6074-6503 GCA_005883695.1 Candidatus Bathyarchaeota archaeon
TGGAATACAAACCGCCCTGATTACAGGAGACTTGGCAGCCGAGGCAGCTGTCAACTATTTCGAGCATCAGACACCCTTGTCGAGCTATGAGGCCTCTTGGAAGGATCAGATTGGCTTGGAGATGGAAAATTCGAAGCTGATGCGTCAGGCCTCAGACAGGGTCATGGCTCACGGGTTTCTCTTTGATCTGATGCTGCGGATGATGGGCACGAAGAGGATATCTGATGTGATAATGTGCCAGATTCCTGGGGGTATGGGACGGTTTATGCGATTGCTGGCCTAAGCCCTCAACGCGACGTCAACGATCATCGCCAGGAAGAGCAGAAAGAGATAGGGGCTGGAGATCTTGAACATCTTCCAGGCATTCGCCTCCGTTGGCCTGTAGAGAACCCACACGCTCCCGACCAGGTTCACTAGACCTCCGAGAAG
>VBBV01000117.1 GCA_005883695.1 Candidatus Bathyarchaeota archaeon
TGAGTTTGTCAAACAATCTCTACCGGCCCACCGCCTTTCCTGCGAGCTAGGTCCTCCAGGCGGGCTCTATAGTCCTCGGTCTGGTTAATGATCTGATTCAGCTGTTGCGTAACGTTGATTCGTGCCTTGTCCAGATCGGTCGCTCTAAGGTTGAGATCCTTAATTGAGTCCTCTACAGTTTTTTCCAAACAGACTCCCGCGCCAACTCCGATTATGATGTGCTGAGGGTCTTCGAGCTTCGCCTTGACAAAAGAGCCGGAGCCTATTGGAATAAGCATCTCGACGTCCCTTCCAGACTCCTTCGTGCCTTCTAGAGTTTGCTTAGCGGTCTGGGTCTCGGATAGAGCGCCTGTGACAATATCAAGTCTTGACGAGAGAACTCTGGCTGACCCCTCCAGCATTCTGATCTCGACAAGAAGCTGGCGCATTTCCTCGTCTAGGTTTCGAGGTGCGGCCATCTGCTTCTTCAAACTCGCCATCAGGCCGCCTCTGGTTCAGGTAATTCCTCAATCTGTTTGACCGTTATTTCGAACCTTCGTGCTTTGTGACGGCTCCCCATGTCAGAATAGAGGTGTTGTAAGGCGTCTTCTTTCTTGATTGCCCTGATATCCTTGGTGAATGGGAGTTTGTCTCCTCCCTTGCGCAATTCGCCCGTTATCTTGAATCGTCTCACTTGACTCAGTGTGGAAGCCCTTTTCCCTAGAATATCCGAGTTTGCGAGTGGGCGGTACTTAACCTAATCCGTTTGGAAAGCGTTGCTTAGAGTGATAAGTTCGGAGCCCAGTGTGTGGGACCCAACTATTGCGCCTCTTGAGTTTACCACCAGTCCGGCTTTGGGGTATGGAACCCCGGAGTTGACGGTCCCTTTTGACACGGGAACGCCGAGAACATCGGAGATGGTCCTACTCTCATTGTCAGTTATTATTGGGTTCACCAAGACTCCCTTGTTTGAGGCGGTTGCCAGCGCGCCAACATGGGGAAGTCCTCCTATTGTGGAAGGCCGGACAGGGACTTCAAGCGTTTCTTCGAGTTCTCTGATTGTATTGTGTTTGAGTCGTGGGTCGATTATGGCACCATGGTCGTTGCAGAGTATTATGTTGCCCAGTGCTGTTCGTTTCTCTCTCATGATCTCGATGTGTGTTCCTGTAGAGCGGAGTTGCTTCAGTTCATCTTTCGTAGTAATGTAGGGTACTAGGACGGCGTTGGAGTTACCTGTGACATAGATTCCGACAAGTCTGGATTCTGCGATTCCCACTGAACAGGGTTCTACACCCAGCGTGTCGTGGAAGCTGCTGATCTTCTTGTGAGAAATGCCGGCTGGCAAGATTGCTACCCTATCGTTTGCGAAAGAGAAAATCCCGACGTTCGGATCCCCGAAGATATCAGAGAGAATGACAGGCACTATTCATTTTCCCTCACCTGGAAACACGATAACTTTGCCTTCTTTGTCTTTGACGACGCGAATCCTAATCTTTCGTGGGGGTTTGCTGATTCCTCTATTCCATAGAAGACTGTTTGTCTCCTCGCTTAACGAGACGTTATCGGTTTTCATCCTTTGGGCAGCATATTGTCTGACGTATCTTACTGCGCGAGGTGTTCGCTTCTCTCTCGGAGCTGTCCAAATACGACGTAGATTTAGGTCGTAGAATTTCTCTTCAACTATCTCTATCTCCTCTTCTTCCTCGGCAGCCTCTTCAACTACCGGAGTTTCTGGGGTTTCAGGTGTCTTCGCCTCAGATTCTAGCCCTTCCGTTTCTTCTTCTGTGGATCCCGCTTTTCCGGCCTCGGGCTTCGTGAGATCAGTCTGCGTGGACGGTTCTAAGTCATTATCATCTTCGATGGCGACTTCTTTTTGTGTCATCTACATTACACTTTGATCTTCGTTTCTCGCCAGTGTCGCTGCTTCGGGTTTCTCCTGACTTTGCCCTCTGTCTTAGCTACTACCCAAGAGGGAACGGCTTGAGCTTGTTTCAGAGCATGCGATAGGTGCTTCTTCTTTCCTGAAGGTTTGTGGCGTGCCATCTTATGCTCTCCTGATCTTGATTTCTTTTTTCTGCGATTGTAGTTGTACCAGTGTTTTTTTCAGTTGTTCGTCCGTAATCTGTGTTTGAAGCCGTCCTGACTGAGCGAGCTGTATGAGTTGCATTTCCAATTCTTCGGCGAACTCTGGCTTCACCATTCGAATATTGGCGAGCCGCTGCCTTGCTTCTGGCGTGAGGATTTGGCGAATGATTGATTGTTTCTGACGCTCCACTTGTTGCTGAGCCTGTGAACGACGTTGTTCGTCGTAGGCTGATCTTTGCATCTCGGCCATTCTTCGTCGACGTAATGCTTCGAGCTCTTCGTCCGTGTAGTCTCCATTGGACATTAACTTGGGGCCTCTTGAGGCAGGGTTTTCAATTCCTTGGCAACTTCAGCCGCTGTGCGGTTTAGGAGCGCGATTCCTTCCCTTGTTAGCTTCCGGCCTTTCTTTCCATCCACTGCCACGAGTTCTGCCTTCTGAAGCTGTTGAAGTGGTTCTCTGATGGCGGAACCTCCCGCGGGTACATGATGAGCCGGCCGGTTCCCGTGGCTCACACGTCCTCCATACTGAACGCGCAACCGGGAAACTCCGACGGGTCCTCGGACATACATTTTTCTGAGAAGCGAGGCACATCTGAAGTACCACCAATCCGGGTTCTGTGGAGGCCTCTCCTTGTGAGCTCCAGTCTTCGCGAATTCCGTCCAGGGCGGCGGCGTAATGTCGCTCACGCTTTCTTTCAGGTGCTTGGCTAACCTATTGATTAGCTCCTCGGCGGGGACTTCGAAGACCGTGGGCAATTCTGGTAATGTCCTCAGTGGGTTCTAGATTTTCGTCGGGAAGGCGAGGGTAGCGTAATATAAGGCTTCATCGAAAAAATGTGGCGGTTAACCTAGTTTTCTATACGAATACCTTCGAATAGAACCACAGCCGAGACAGGAAATGATGATTCTAGAATTGGTAGGCCGAAGCCTGATTCGCGCGTTCTTTCCGAGAACTAGTGGCTGGCCACAGTTCTTGCAAAGATAATGTTTTTTCTCTCGTGGAATCCTAACCTTAGTCCGCTTCGAAATCTTCCTGGCAAGTCCAACATATCTCTTAGATAACTCGACATCCTTTGCAAGGATTTCTTCCGCCTGACGGAGAAGAATATCTATCCGTTCATGCGCGACCGTTGCTACGGCCGACCGCATCTTTCCGTAGTTTCGCTTCGTGGGCCTATTTCCCATGAAACTCATAACCTAGCTCTAGCAACGAATGACTGGTCCGCGTTGGTCCTATCACTGATTATCGCAGAGTCCTCGATAGAGCTTGTGCCTAATGAACTGGTCGACCACCCCGCGATCCTAAATTGGGCGCACAGGAAAAGAAAAGACCCTCACTCCCTCATATTAGACCAGACCTATCATCACTCGGCCATCCTCCGGCTGGGACCCCGCGGGACTGGGAGGGGGCGTCCAGACATCCCCCATTTCGCCTTGCTGCTTGCACTGGGTTCGCCGCTTAACCTGACAGGTGGATTGAGATGCTACGTGCATACGAGAGATAACAATATCATTAAAGTCGATTCGGAGGCAAGGCTTCCGAGGAACACCGACCGATTCACGTCACTACTCGAACAACTCTACCAGGAAAAGACTGTTCCTCCTACGGGGCGTCCGCTTATGTCGATTAAGCCCGGGTCCCTTGGAGATCTACTTAGCGAAATATCAGGAGTCGTCATAGCGTTAACAACAAAAGGGCTCCCCAAACGCATAGACGAAGTAGCTTCGAGATTGGCAGAACTACACACCCCTGTGTTGCTGGTAGGAGGATTTCCAAAAGGACACTTTTCCAAAGACGCCCTCTCCAAAGTCAAGGAATCCTACCGAATTCACCATCAGGGTTTAGAGGCGTGGACAGTTGTCGCGAGGGCAATCTACGACTACGAGAGAGCGACTGCGTTAAGAGGAATTCTTCCCAAAACTAGCCTTATGTAGACCAGGTCCGAATTTCACTTTCGAATGGGTCTAGACCAATGTCCTCCGATTTCGAACTTCAGAGACAAAAGCGAGCTCTGGAACTCCGCCGGAGGTTGCTACAGTCACAGAACATCCCGGCTACAGCTCCACCGCCGAAACCGGCAGAACCTCCGCGAGATATCGTTCGGAAAATCCTAGCTGGCAGGGGTGCCGAAGTGATGGAGACTGCACGTAGATACTATCCTGCTGAAATCGAGCGATTGGAGTCAAGCATTGCTTCCCTTGTCACCGAAGGAAGGCTGAAAGGCCCCATATCAGGAGAAGAGTTGTATGCATTCCTCC
This sequence comes from Candidatus Bathyarchaeota archaeon, assembly GCA_005883695.1. The sequence continues at coordinate 4,324 of VBBV01000117.1, forward strand.
GGAGGCTCGGGCTCGCATTTAGCATGGACGTGAAGATTAGAATAAAGGAACACGGCGAACTCAAGAGCATCGAAGAGAAACTTCGGAAATCGTCGAGTTAAATCCGTCTCGGGAGTCTTCACGGATTCTTCGCCGAGAGTCCACGCGGACCATAGTACTCTAGGCGTGGTTTGATGGGCACGGAAGACATTTTTTCATTCCGCCCGTCCTAAGGCTTGTTCGTCCTTGGTAACGACCGCAGGTGCCTTCAACGTTCCGCTGAAGTGCACGCCCGAAGAAACTAAGCATTTTGTCGAACCGGCTATGAAAGAGGCTGAAGGCTCTAACTTTACTGGAGCGTTGGAAGTTGTGAACGATGGATTGAACGCGCATCCCGCCTCTGAAGGGCTTCTCTTTCTCCGATCGTATTTCTGTTACAAGATTGCAGACAGCATAAGCAGTGAGCTCAGCGCGCTGCCGCATCCAATTCAGCCGTTAGCAGAGGGTGTGCTGATGGTTGATGGCGCCATGACAAACCAGATGCTTGGTCGATTCCAAGAGATAGTCAAAGTTCTAGGAGACGCTGAGGAGGCGATCAACGAGATATTGCAAGTGAACCCCCATAACAACGAAGTTACGGCCTTCAGAGCCTACATTGACAGCAAGCTGCAAAAGCTGGGGCAAGAGTCCGAGAATATGCGGATGACTTTCACAAATACCCCCAACATCGCAGGCAATTTCTGCGTGGGATGCAGGAAGAATATTTCGTTCGACACACAAACGGTCGTCTTCCGGAAAACCTCCTCCACACAACTAGAAGTCTGGCATCTCCCATGCTTCAAGCAGATGGGCAACAAGAACTAGACTAACTTGGTTACTACTGCAGGCAACGGACCGTGAGCCGATTCCACAGCTAGCTTGGTTCCTTCCTGAGCAAAGTCTCGCTGAGCGTAGGCTAAACCTACAACTGCTTTCAGCCCAGGGGAGAATGCAGCACTGGTGACGTATCCTGCTTCTTTGCCACTCGCCAGGAGCTTCGATTTTGGCCGTGGGACTTGATCGGATTGGGTTTGGAACTGGACAAGGTTCTTGTTTACTCTGCCTATGTGAGTAGCACGAGCCACGACCTCTTGACCAAGATAGCATCCTTTGCTGAAGCTGATGGCGTCCTTATATCCAGCCTCAAGAATTATTATGTTCTCGTCCACGTCGACCCCATATCTTGGATATCCTGCCTCAAGCCTCAGAATCTCGAGCGCATCTTGCCCAACGGGGGTGACTCCTTTGAGGAGGAAGCCTTGCCAAACTGCCTCAGCCTCGTCATTTGGAATTATAATATCGTATCCAGATTGACCGGTCCGGTCGCGGACGACGATCATGGTAGGGCCTATCATCTTGTGCTGCAAAGGCTTCATGTCTACGAATGCTGTGCCGAACAATTCTTTCGCGTTTTCAGTCGCTTGCGGCCCTTGCATTGCTAGGTGAACAAAGTCAGAGGTAATGTCTTTGACTTGTACGTCCTCGGTAATGATGAAGCGGTCGAAGATATCTCTAATCCTGGCTGCTGAAGCATCACCGGTGTCGATGAGAAGATCATCTTCTCTTGCATAGAGGTAGAGGTCCGCTAGGACTCTGGCTTTTGTATTGAGAAGTGCCGAGCGGATGCCTATCCCTTCGTTCAGCTTCAAGACTTCGT
>VBBV01000118.1 GCA_005883695.1 Candidatus Bathyarchaeota archaeon
AGACACGTGTTTCAGTGCAAACTCTCTGACCCGCTTGTGGAATCCACCGTTCCGGGTTTCGCTCCTTCCATTTTCAGACGTGAGAAGGCCTTGAGACTTTAGCAGCTCGTTGATGTAGAGAGTGCTGGAAACAGTAGTAGACCCGTGATCTGAGAGAACCAGGATGTAAGCGTCGTCAGGTAACCCACGCGTCAGTTCTCCAACCGCGTCATCCATCTTGACATACCAGTCGAGAACAACGTTCGCGTATTCTGATTCGGGATCGTCCATGAAACGCCAGAAGTGATGCTGAATCATGTCCAAGCCTTGGAGGGTCATGACGAATAGATCAGGATGAGACCACTCGATCAGCAGTTTAGCGGATTTGACACTTTTACGGTGGAGCTTTTCGACCTCCATGAGATAGGCTTTCTCTCCGCCCTTCATCTTCGAGGGTTTTGCCAGTGGCACATCTACATCATAGCCGTCTACTGCCGAGTCAAGCTTTTTCATGAGGCTTGCCGGGTAGGCCCAGGCCTTTCCTCGGTGAATAGGAAATCCGGAGACCATGAAACCGTTGACCCGGTACGGTGGTTGGGTTCCGGGGACGTTGAAGACGCCGACCTTGAGCCCGGCTCGGGAACAGATGTCCCAGATGCATCCCATGTCAGGGGTCGTCCTGCCATGTTTGATCTTTAGATCCCTGTCAATGTAGAGGAAGCCGAGATTCCCTATTTTCGCAGGATTTTTGCCGGTTGCAAAACACTGCCAGGACGGGATGCTTGACGGTGGAACGACGGATTTGAGGACGCCGTGTACACCCTGCTCGGAAAGCCGCTTGAGGTTGGGAAGCTTGTCCATCCACTTTTCGATGAGACGGGGGGAAGCGGCATCTAGGCCGATAACAATTGCCTTCAAAGCTGAGCACCAGGAACAATCGTTCCAGCATGACTTTTCTCGGAAAGTGCTGATTCGATTTCCTCGACTATCTTGTTCCAGACTACCTCGGGAGGGTCATCGGTGCTGACTTTCTTGAGCCGGAATGCGTCCACGAGCTTGCTGTACTGATGTTTCTCGTTCATAATATATTCTAGGGTATGCTCAGGCCGGTCGTTGAGAATTCTCTTCTCGTCTGCTTCAAGAACAAAGGAAACATCTGGGCGAGGAACCATACGGACAAGCAAGCTCTGTGAGGGCACGCTCACACCGTTGCCCCAAGACCCAGCTATAAGGTCGTACACGTACCTGTCCGCTATAGTGCTGTATCCCAGAAGCTTACGAGCCCTTACTCCAACTGCCAAGAGCGGAAGATAGACGAACAGTAGGTAGGTCGATGAGAGGACCCGCACGGGCTCTCTCCTCTCAAGGTCCGTAGCGCTCTTGAAGCCCAGGATTCTCGCAGCTCTTCTCAGAATGAAACCGAGCGGGTCGAGAAGGTCTTGATGGCGAAGATAGGAGAACTTGAGACCTCGCCTGTTCAAGAGGTAGTAGCACTTGCCAGCATTCGTTGATTTCCCGGTTCCATGGGTCCCGCTAAGCGTTACAAGCACGGTTCGCGTTCACCAGACCTTCTTGAGAAGCCTATCACCGGACACCGCGTTGACAAAGTTCAGGAGCAAGAGAGGAGGAGCGAGCAAGCATCTGACAGCACTTCCAATGCGGCCCCTCGCAGTATCTCGTGCCGCCTTGAAGAGGAAGACCATTACTAGCGCGGGAAGAGGAATGCGGTAGGGAAGAACGAGCCTATCCTTTCCAAGGAAGCTCAATCTGTCCTTCCCAAAACTCTTCTCAGCCTCACTTCGGAGCGTTGTAAGATGCGGAAAATCGCCCCCGCACGCCTCCAAGAAACGCTCTATGGTAGAGAGGTAGAAGAGGAACGCGTCCTGGGTACCAGTCCTCTCAATCCCCTCGATAATCTCATAACCAGGACAACCTCGAGTCATATTCGCAAAATCGATAATATCGGAGAGCTTCAGGAAATTGTGACGGAACATCGCGTGGATCACTCTTATCAGAACCCCGTCTACATCAGATGCGAGCCAGACCTCGCGACCGTTCACATTCTCTCTTCTGCGATGATCCAGAACGCCTTCTGGCGCCAGGTACTCTTCTCCGAGCTGGCTGATGGTGGGATAGATTTCAAAGTCATGCACGAATTTCGGAAGATAGCAACTGAACTTTCCGACAAGCTTGTCGCAATGCGTAAGATCTTGAGCACGAACTCTATACTCGGTCACTAGCAGATCCTTGGCCTTGCGGAATTCAGATGGCGAGGGGACTAGAAAGTCTAGATCATGACCAATGTCAGGTAGTGAGTCGAAGGATTTTATCACTACGAAGGGAATTCCTTTTTCCTCGAACGCGCGGCTCATTTGGTCGTACAATTCCCAGGCCTCTGCTGCTCCTTCTTTGGCGTGCTCTCCCACCGGAGTGGGAATCTTCAGCTGGGAAGCTGTCCTGAGGAGCACCTTGTTGAGCTTGGCTAATTCCACGAACTTTTCAGAGTTGATCGGCGGGGAGTCATTTCGGAGGAGTGCCCGAGCCAGGATGATAGAATCGGCCTCTTTTCGGGCGGTCTTCACTATCCCCATCGACTCTAGAAAATTCATATGCATATGACTCAGTCCTCTCAGATAAGCGCCTCGTAGGTTTCGAATGTCTTCGCAGCCACGTCATCCCACGATTGAATCATGTCGGAGGTTTTGTTCTTGGACGAGTATGATTTCGGGTCCTCCAAGACCAGCGACATTGCGTCGACCAGTTTTTCCGTCTCGACCGGAGGCTCGACAGGCGTTGCCAATCCTGAGGTTACAAACTCGGACAGAGCGGACGAGTTTGCCACTATGGCAGGAGTGCCAACAGCAGCGGCTTCCGCGACCACAATACCATAAGCCTCAAGATAGGACGGTAGCACGAACATTGTGCTCGACTCGTAGAGCTCGTACAGCTTCTGTTTCGTCAACCCCTCTAGCCATTCCACGCTTGAACCTAGCTTGAGCTGCCCTGCTTGGGACAAGAGTTCTTCCTTGACCGGCCCTCTCCCCACGACAGTGAGCTTGAGAGAAAGGTGCTTTTCCTTCAAGACGGCGAACGCGGCCAAGATCTTGTCCACATTCTTGTACTTCTCAAGCCGACCGACAAAAAGAATCCTGGGAGATGCCGGCGGAGACCATGAATATCGAGAGAGAAGTTCAGAGTCCACGCCGTTAGGTATCACCTTGATCTTCCCGGCCGAAGCCGGAAACGCCCCGCCCATAATTCCCGCTTCGAACCTCGACACGCAGATAATACAATTTACCCGGTCCATGACCATGCCCAATACGGGTCGAGACGCTTCGAAGAATAGCTTTCCAAGGCTAGAACTGAATTTGCCATGAAAATGGGGAGTAAAGACAATAGAGCTCCCACTCTTACTTTCAAGTAGGGCCGCTAGTGGTCCCGGGACATCGTGTATACTATGCAGGTGGAGGATGCGCGAACGACACGATCGCAGAATCTTGACAAGACTCGCCGACAGGGGAAAATGGTAGTTTTCTCCGGGCGCGAAGGATCTCACTCTGAAAATCGTCAGACCATTCCCTAAGCTCTGCTTGGCAGAGAGACCTCCCGAAGGATCCGTGGTCACGACCGAGACCCTGCGAAATCGAGCAGACGCCCTCGCGGTGAGCTCCGCCACGTGAGTCTCGACCCCTCCGATGTACGGAGGGTAGCGGGGACTCACATACGTGATGCTCTCCATGATACCCTCTGACCCTAAACCATAATGAAAGAGGTACAGCGAGTAATAAACTCTGAAGCTGAAACAGGCAAAAACAAAACCTAACCCAAAGAACAATGGGCAGTCCTATATCCAAGGATGTATTTGGCAATACGCCTGAATTCGAGATAACCTGCCGACACACAGGACCCGCCCAACTCCGTCAGCCATAGATTCATCACTGTAGCCGGTTCTCCTCGATCTTCGCCCACGTCAGCTGTTTGTTCCCCCGTATCTCCTGATACAGGGCGGCCAGCATAATCACGTTGTTAGTTAGATACGTCGCTCCCATCCGCCTGAGACTAGGAATCAAGACTACTACAGCTAGCCCAGCTAACGCGAAGTAGAGAACCAGTGGAAAGATCGCGACTACCCAGATCGTCAGCGCCGCAAATGGGACAAAGAGAACCGGGTTGACAGCGTACAGGAAAAACTCCATCGGAAAGATAATTCCCGCGGGAGTCGACCTTTCAGTGAACAGGCGTCGATGAGCAAGAAATGCCTGGATCACGTGCTGGCCTCGCCTTATCTTCTGCCTGAACCGAGCGCCCCAAACGCTAGGGGTAGGCTCGAAGAAGACCACGTCTTCAGCGCTGATCGCGCGAAGCCCTTTCTCCACCATTGCCAAGGCAGCATCCGTATCATCCCCTCCGATCCGAGTATCAAACCCGGGCAGGTCCGCCCGACGAAAAAGCTGGATCTCCCCCTCAGCGACGGGAGTGCTGTGAACCTTGGACTCGCCAATTCTCACCGCGCGATAGATCGACCGGTAGGAATTCTCCATGCTGACCGGCAGACTAGACCCCAGCGCTTGGCTGGCATGAACTCCTGAAACGGAACCAACTGAAGGATCCGAGAGATATTTTACAGCGTTTCGCAGAGTCTCCTTGTTCCACAAACATTCAGCGTCGCTGATACAGACGAGCTCTCCTGAAGCTCGCTTCAAACCTGTGTTGAGCCCGGAAGCTTTACCTCTCCGCTCTGTTTCCTCGAGCACAACTCCCTTGAAGCCCATTTCCTCGAAGGCCTTCCGGGCTTGGGTTGCGGTCCCATCGGACGAAGCACTGTCAACCACGATAAGCTCGACCTTCTCCCTTGGATAATCGATCTCGGCTAGGTTGCGGAGCTTCTTCTCTACTACCGTGCCCTCGTTGTATGTTGGGACGATGATGCTTACAGTTGGCTCCCATTCCTTGGAGAGGTTAAGGCCATAATCTCTCGAAGAGGCCAGTCTCTCCATTACGCCAAAGTACGCGAGAGGAATCCCGATGTGGACCAGGCCTATGAGAATCCAGGCAACGAGGACAAGATTGATCAGGAAAACCCTCCCTCCTTGCGAATGTCCCCACTTCGCGAAGCTATTTCCGGGCTGTCGAGGCGCGAGACCTTGAATCCATCACGACCGTACCCGGTCACTAGCTCAAGCTCAAGATCGCCTGATCGACCATTATCCCCATACTGGATGGACATGCTCCCGTTGCGCGTCTCGATGCGGGAGTTGGCCCGATGAATCCACCACTCGGCCAATTCCCCTAGCGTTAGAATCTCGCACTCTGGATCAGACTTGAACTTCTCTAGAAGGCGAGAGTACTCCTCCGCATTCTCCGGTTGGCCAAACTCGTAGTCCGGGTGAACTAGTAGGACACAGGCGCCACCGACGCCGCGGATCCATAGCGAAACACGAAAGAGCTCCTCAACAGCCTCCGAGGTGGCGAGACCGCCTACTCTGATGAGTTGGTGGTCTTGAGGTAGCGAAACCGGGATCTCTAACACCCCCGAGACGAAGAATGGGAAGACAGTTCCGACCCCATGTGG
>VBBV01000207.1 GCA_005883695.1 Candidatus Bathyarchaeota archaeon
GCTTCGTGGCAAGTCACCCTTGGAAGGGTACCAATATCTCAGGACCGCAGTCTACAAGCTTAGAGAAGCACACCATATTCTCGAAAAAACTGGTACGAAAAAGCGCTAGCCTTTAACTAGAGGCTGGACTCGCGCAAGCCGTCTCGCAGGCGCTTCAGCATGTTCCGATCAGTAGTATGCCTGGCAGGCGGGGTCGGTGCAGCACGTTTCCTGGACGGGCTTGCCCAAGTCTACCCGCCGGAAAAGGTAACAGCGATCGTCAACACTGGGGACGACCTTGATTATCTCGGTGTCCATATCAGTCCTGACATTGACATTGTCACGTACACGCTCGCGGGAATTGTTGACAAGGAAAAGGGATACGGGATCTCTGGGGACACTTACAACTGCATGGCGCAACTCGAACGTTATTCTGCGGAAACATGGTTCCGGGTCGGAGACAGAGATTTCGCGACCCACCTTCTCAGAACAGCCTTCCTCCAACAGGGATTCAGCCAATCGGAATTGACCGAGAAAATTCGAATGTTCCTAGGCGTGAAGGTCAGGATCCTGCCTATGACTGACCAGATGGTGGCTACAAAGATCAAGACCTCAGCAGGACTCTTGGATTTTCAGGAGTATTTTGTCAAGAGAAAATTCGAGGATAACGTGGAAGACGTGAGCTACGAGGGAGCGAGCATAGCGACGCCTGCCCCGGGCGTTGTGGAATCAATAGAGAAATCAGAAGTCATCATCCTCTGTCCAAGCAATCCTATTCTTAGCATCGGACCGATCCTCGCCATTCCCGGAATTCGTAACGCTCTAGCGAAGACCAAAGGCCGAATTCTTGGTATCAGTCCTATCGTTGGGGGAAGATCGATAAAGGGTCCCCTAGATCGTATCATGCGCCATCTGGGGTTGGAAGTATCTCCGCTAGGAGTTGCCCAGCTCTACAAAGGACTCCTGAGAGGCTTCGTTATCGATGATGTTGACAAAGCTCTTGCCTCCAAGATTAATGGGCTTGGAATGAAGGTCGCTTCAACCCAGACGAGTCCGGTTGGCAGAAGACACCCTAGAGCTGGCGGAAACTCTTTGACAAGAAACTTTGCAATCATCCCCGTCAAAGGACTGCTCGATAGCAAGAGCAGGCTCTCCCGCTCGCTAAACCCCCGGGACAAGAAGAAGCTCATTCTCGCTATGCTGAAAGACGTGCTGAGTGCTGTCGAGGAATCTGAACTTTTCAACCGGGTCCTAGTTGTTTCTCCCGACCCAACTGTTGCGGAAGAAGCTAACCTACCCCATGGGTCATTTCTCCACCAGGAAGGGCAAGGGCTCAACGCCGGTGTTCGACAGTCAACGCACTTTGCTCTCGGTGAGAAGGCGTCCTCCGTGGCTGTAATACTTGCAGATATTCCCCTTCTGGAGTCGAGAGACCTGAAAGAATTGTACTCGATGGGAGATACAGTACCGAGAGTCGTCCTGTCCCCGTCGCTAAAGGCAGGGACCAACATTCTGGTTCGAGAACCTCCCAACGCTATCGGCCCATCATACGGAAGATGGAGTTTCAGCACCCACCTTCGAGCAGCTCAGAAGACAGGGGCCGCTGTTTATTCACTCTCGAATCCTCGCTTGTCTTTTGACGTCGATACGCCTGAGGACTTGATTACAATGAGGAGGCAAGATCCTCAAGGAAAGACACATACTGCCCGATGTCTTCAGGAAATGACACTACATGTCATGGCGCGAAGCTCTAGGTAGAGCCGGTTAGAACTGCAACTCATTTGTGAGTAGAAACTCTTTTATGAGTAGAACTTAGCCGGCTGCCCATGACGGCCCGGCGGACCACTGTTTCGAGGACCACTTCC
>VBBV01000001.1 GCA_005883695.1 Candidatus Bathyarchaeota archaeon
CTAGAATACATTGTCATGGCGTGAGGTGTTGAGAGTCGATGCCCGCGAACATCTCTCGATTTACGCTCTCGCGACCCTGGCGAATTTTCTCCTTTCCGTCCCCCAATATCTCGCGGTCAAGACTGCCCTTGAGCTTGGCATAAATCCAAATGGAACGACGGCCAGTTTGATCGCTCAGTATGGTTCAAACGCTGGGCTCTTTCTCGACTTTCTCCGGTCGGGTCTCGTCTTTCAGGGAGTCATGGCAGTTCTAGTGATAGGGCTACCGTGGTCTGCTTCATCTCGAAGGGGCTGGAGGTGGCAGTATGTTCTGACCGGCGTGTTCCTCTCCACCTATCTTGCATATCATCTCGGTGGCAAGTTTCTGAATGCTCTCGGCTGGATCGGGGTCCTCGAAACTGGCGGGGTGAATGTTTCTGGTGTCTATGGAGATCTATTCTGGTTCGGACTGGGAACAACGATATGCTATCTGCTCGTAATTCTTGTTCTTAGAAGGTCCTACGCGAAGCTTGTAATAGGCAGATCCCGGGAGACGCGTCCCGTAGCAACAGAGATTCTCTAGAAAAAATTGGTCTGGAGACCACTACAGGCGCTAGCTTGTCCTGGCGTACTCTTGCATGATCGCGCTGATGTATCGTATTCCCGCCATGAAATCGTCTATCGTTGTATACTCGTTAGGTGCATGGGCGTGGCTGTAAGCCGAGGGCGGCCCGCTTCCCGTCCAGATACTGTCTAAACCTAGTCGTTTAGTGAACAAGTAATCGGGGCCTGATGCCGGGTTTCTCGGTAGAACCACTGGGCCGCGCCCGTAGGCTATCTTTGCGGCCTTGGCGGCCGCCCGGGCGATTGGTGCAGAAGGTTTCGTTCGGGAGGGTTCCAAGAATCCTAGAGCTTTGACTTGGATGTCGTCGAAACCATGTTGGTGCAGATGATCCTTCAATATTCCAAGAAGTTTTTTCGGGTTTTGGTTGTAGACGAGGCGGAAGTCGATCTTCAACATTGCGCTTCCAGGCAGGACAGTTTTGGATCCTTGTCCGATGTAGCCTGTCTTGAAGCCGCAGATTGTACACGTAGGCTCCATCAGGTATTTCTTCAACGCTTCTCTGTTAGTTTTTGCGTTAAGGAATTTTTTCAGTCCCCATTCTTTGAGATAGTTTTCTCCGCGGAATGGAATCTTACCAACGAGCTTTGACTGGGCGGGAGTGAATGGTTCTACGTCGTCGTACCATTCTTTGACCAGGATTTTTCCGTCCGGGCTTTTCATCGTGTTCAACGCCCAGACCAGTCGCCAGGCCGGGTTGTCGACTAGCGGGGCGTAGGATGAGTGAAGATCCTCTCTAGCCTTCTTGCATCTTAGTTCGACGTAGAGTAGTCCTTTGACACCTAGACTGATCTTTGGTCGGCCTGTCTCGTCGAAATCTCCATCGTAACACACGACACTGTCGGCCTTCAACCGTTCCTTGTTCTCGTCGATAAATCCTGGAAGGTGTGGACTACCAATCTCTTCTTCTCCTTCGAAGAGAAATTTCAGATTGAGCGGCACATCACCAGTTGCTTTGAGAAAGCTTTCAGTGGCTTTGATACAACTTGTAACATTGTTCTTGCTGTCAGCAGCACCTCTCGAGACTATCTTCTTCCCCTGCAATTTTGCATCGAAGGGTCCGGAATCCCATTCCTCCAATGGCTCGACGGGTTGAACGTCGTAGTGGCCGTAGATTAGCAGGGTTTTGCTGGATGATTTCGATTTCACCTCTCCATAGACAATCGGGTTGCCATTTTTCTCCGGGAGAATCTGGGTCCTTATTCCTGCAGCGTCCATGTTTTTCTTGACGATCCGGGCACAGTCCTGAATGCCCTTTCCCTGGGCGGATACGCTGGGTTGTCGGAGGAGTGTGCGGAAGTCTCTGAGGAATGGCTCCTTGTTTTTCTGGATGTAATCGAAGGCCTGTCTCAGGCTCTGCTCTTTCACAAATCTATGGATAGATGAACGTACTAATAGCATCTTCCAGAAAACCGGTTTGGAGCCAGTTCTCGAGTCCCTAGCGTTGGAATGTCGCGGAGACGCGACGTCAACGCCTCTGCCCAGGGTTGATCCAAAAGCGATTAACCAGACAACCAGAGAGGCGTTTCCTGAGAAAAGGTCCAAGACTCGCCCAGGGTAAGCCTGGCCTCGAATCTGGGACCCGTCCAAACTCCCATTGTAAAACTGTTCGGGACCCGGCGGAAAACGGCAAGTTTCGTCCTGCTATTCAAGCCCGGATAACGCTCTGACTTGCCTTCTCGCTCGTTATCAAAGCCAGACAGGAAATCGACTCTAGGAAAAGGAGAATATTCTCAGTCTCGCGCCGTATGAGTGCCCAAGAAGGCGTCTGCAGGTAATATCCCTCGTTCTAAGTTAGGGTTGCCGCGTTTCTGGTTCTCGTCGTTGCGTTATGACGAAGAGAAGAGCACCAACTACTAGCAAGACAAGGATCGCTGAAAGTGCTGGTTGGTTGATGGATACGCTGGTGAAGCCTCCCAAGACCAGAAGGACCAGCGAAAGTCCTAGGGCCCCAATCATCAGTCGTGCTTGCCTGCTCAGCTGGCCTGTGACCCACATCGCGAGTCTACATCTGACAACCTGCGACATATCATCCGTTCTCCCTGCCAGCTCGCCCATCTCCTTGTCGAAGGATAGGACTACTCTCGATGCCTCCATAAAGAATAAGATCGCGACGAGCTGGAGAAGCAGAACCGCAGTATCAGGGCTGGAAGCCCTAGTGAGATCTGTTCCTGCCTTCCCCGCCACGAGCGATACTAGCAGCATTACGGAAGCCAGAATCGTAAATGCCTGCTTCTTTGCGAACATCCCATACAGTCCAAGAAACCCGACGACAAGCACGATCAGAATCCCAAGTCCCAGAAACACCTGCGATGGCACCACAAGAACAATCCAAGGTGCCAAGAACAGATAATGGAGTTTCACGATCAGACTAGCGGCCTTGACACCTAGTGTTAGACTCGTATGATTGGTCGTGTAGGCCTTACCTCGCTGAGAATTGCTGAGAGAGGAATGCCTGCTGGCCACTGGCTGACCGTGCAGATCTTCTCTAGGGCCAGTAGCGTGTTGGATCGTCCGAGCATTAGCATTCGATACGCGATCTCTTCCTCTTCAGACTTGAATCTGGCAGGCGCCTTGGGCAAAGGCGATAGAACCAGCATGCTGTATCCAGTCGCTGCGAGTTGCCGGATGCCATCGGCGATTGTTGCGTCGAGAAGTGGAGAGATGATTATTATCTGAGCCTTAGCAGGCAGCATAAGGCGAGCGAGCAACGTGATGACATAACTGGTTGAGAGCAACGCTCTCCCATGCTTCGCCGCAGCGAGAAGAAAGAGAATGTTTCGCTCATGCCTCTTACCGAACCTAGGTGAGACGGCTCCACGCTCCTCTCCCTGAAGTACCATCCCAACCCTGTTCCCCTGCCTCAGCAGAAGGCTGGCCATGGAAGCAGCGGCTCTAACTCCCCGCTCGAACAACTCCGCCTCAGCGGCCTCGTAATAGCTGACATCCGTGTCGAGAACGATCATTACATCGGTGACCCTTTCAGCCTCCATCTCGTTCACGATCAAGCGCGCGTGTTTGGCCGAGGTTTTCCAGTTGATCCGCTTTGGATCATCTCCTGCGACATAGTCGCGCATGCTATAGAACTCCGTTCCAGGACCTAACGTTCTTGCCGGGATCGTTCCAGGCCAAGGACCCAGATGTCGCGGCCGGAGCTGAGCCCCTCTAATCCTTTCCGGCCGAGGCATTATTGAAAGAATCTCCGCCTCGGATCTTTCCTCAACGAGATAGAATCCGAACGGATCCTGGACCCGTGCGACCAAGGGTCCGATCTGATAGTGTCCCCGGATCGGGCTGTGGAACTCAAGCCCCAGCGCAAAATTCTCGCGAGCACCGAGCCGGGTCAATACACGACTCGCTCCTGACTTGAGCTTGATCTCGCCAGGTAGAAACTCGTCGACTTCGACGTTTCCCAGCTGATTGTCAGTCTTGTTCGAGATCATTATATGGACTGATATGTCCTCGTCTCCGAAACTATCGGTTGGAACGACCAGATGACTTATCCCCAACTCGACCTTTTCGGGAAGGCCCCAGAAGTTAGCGAGGAAGAACATAGAGGCAAGTGGAAGAACCATCGACGCTAGCTGCCAGTCCTGGAGAAGCAACCCAAGGATCAGGGCGACAGCTGCTAGCGCAAAATAGAGACTTGCCTTACGAGTAAACAAGTGCTGCAGGGATCACTTGGCCTTGGGCACATGAACAGCCTTCAAGATCTCGTCGACAATAAGCCGCGGGTCAACCCCTTTGACCCACGACTCCGCTTTCATGATCATCCGATGCATCAGAGCTGGCGCAGCGACTTCCTTCACATCATCAGGTATAACAAAGTCTCGACCGTGGAAGACGGCTCTCGCCCTAGCCATCTTGAATATTGCAAGAGAGCCTCGCGGACTAGCACCAACCTCGACCTGCCGCTGAGCCCTCGTTGCCTGGACAATATCCGTTACATATCCGAGAACATCATCGTCAACATGGATCCCCTCAACAGTCTTTTGAAGAGCAAGAATCGTCTCGGCACTAGCAACAGGTTCAAGCTGAACGTCTTCACGGCCACGTTGCATCCGTCTCTTCAAAATCTCCACCTCCTCTGCACGGTTCGGGTATCCCAGCTGGAGCCTGACCAGGAAACGGTCGAGCTGCGCTTCAGGAAGGGGGTAGACTCCTTCGTACTCGATCGGGTTCTGCGTCGCGATGACAATAAAGGGATCTGTGAGAAGGTGCGTCTTCCCATCCAGAGTCGTCTGGCGTTCCTGCATTGCCTCTAAGAGAGCAGCCTGAGTCTTGGGGGGAGCCCTGTTTATCTCGTCGGCCAGCAATATGTTGGTGAAAACTGGGCCTCTTCTGAGATCGAATTCGCCGTTCTTGACATTGTACACGTACGTCCCTGTAATATCGGAGGGTAGGAGGTCGGGAGTGAACTGTATTCTTGAGAAGTCACAGCCCATGCTCATGGCGAAGCTTCGCGCGAGTAGGGTCTTCGCAAGACCGGGGTAGTCCTCGAAGAGTATGTGGGAATTTGCCAGAATCGCAAGCATGACCTTCTCGAGAACAGGTTCTTTTCCAACGATGACCTTCTTGACCTGGTTTACAACTTGCTGGCATTTCTCGCCTGCTTCCTCTACCTTCAAGCCTTCCAGCTCTCTATTCTGTCAACGGTCTCTCGTAACATTTGGAGGCGCGCTTCTGCCTCGCGCGGCGGAGGGTAATATAGTAGCTTGTAGATTTCTGGATCTTTGAGCAGTCGCGGACCGAGATCACCGTCTGCAAGGACACGCTTCACCGACTCATTTTCCATTCCGGTTTCCAGGCTCACTTTCTCCACTAGGAGATCGCGAAGGCGTTCACGTAGGATAGTCTCGAAATAGGCCGGGCTTGCCTTGGCCGCAACCTCCACTTGTCTCGTGAGAAACTGCACGTCTCTCGCACGCAGTCTTCTAGGGTTCTCTCGGGCTACGGGCTCCGAAGGGAATGTAGCTCGATCCGAAAGGTCGACAGCGAGAATCAAAGCTAACAAGACTAGGGGAAGAGCCAGGAGAGTCACGGTAGAGGTCAGCGCCTCAGGGACGACACTTCGAAGCAGTACGAGGAGGAGAACGTAGACTGCTGAAGCAAAGGCCAAAAGTCTTAGGGTTCTACGTCTCAATTTTCAGCTTGCCCAGCATCATCCTCGGTGATAGGGTGTAGACTGTACCGTGCCTCCTCGAAGAGGTTAGTGAGTTCCCTGATGGCGGGGCTATTGACTCCAATCATATTGCGTATGGCCGTCTCTAGTTCACGAGCGGTCTGATCTGATGTTACTCTGGTGCCCACACCTTGGGCTCGTTGGACCATGCTTTGGTAGCTGTTGATTATTCTCATTCGTGGGTCTATAGTCGTTTCAGTCTTCAGAATGTGAATTGCGTCTTCGACGGCTTCGATCCCCTCAGGGCGGGGCAAGGGGATTTGAGTAATCAAGTCTGCCTTGGTTTCCTGCCAGGAAACTTTGATGCCACGGACTACGATTATGGAGCTTACGATTATCAGGCCCAGTATGGCGAAGTAGAACCAGTTTGACTGAGCAAGGTTGCTCAGTTGGCCAACGGTTCCCAGTAGGGGAAGCGTCGAGGTTGTTCCCGCTCCTAACACAGGGCCGGTGAATTGGGAGGTGACATTCAAATCTGGAGTGGCCCGGCAGATGAATCCTCCACACCTTGTGGTGAGGACCACTATGGCGAGGGCCCAGGCAGCCATCCAGATAATTATCGTGAGGGTCTTTGACTTTCCCTTCTTCTGCTGGCTTCTCTTTCTTGCGATTCCATGGCCAAGGGCGTCAGAGAGTAAGCGCCAGTTGTAGATTAGAAAGATTATCATTACTATGATGAGTCCCATGCCAATGACGGGCGCGAGCGAGAGAATGTAGATCAGCCAATAGGAGTCAAGTAGTAGCGATCCTCCAGGCTGGCTCCTTGAAATGGAACCAAGGGCGAAGGCTAGGAGTATGAGCGCGACAAGGAAGGGTAGAAGCCGGTTTCCTTTCAGGGTCCCCGCTCCAAGCAAGCTAGGATTGTGGGAACTGGCGATAAATACTTGTCCGAAAAACAGGTTCTCAGACTCAGGATGCGGAGCTGGAGTCCGCTTCGTCAGGGCCGAAGAGAAAGGCGCGAAACAGTCGGCTAGTCTTTCACTGCTTCGAGAATGCTTGCGACGTTCCAGAGTTTGACTCGGGTGTATGGGGGCATGTTGGGGTCTTGGCTGATCTCGTCTAGTGTTGAGATGGCGTTTGAGGCGCGTACGCCTATTGTGTGTCCTTGTGCTTGGAGTGCGTCCATGGCGCCTTTGGCTGCGCGTCTGATGTTTCTCGGGGTGGTGTTGTCATTGGAGACTTCGTTGAGTACGGCTAGGGCCTGTTTTATCCGTGTCTCGTATTCTTCCTTTCGTTTTGCTTTTTGCAGGCGCTTTCACCAGTTTGTTGGAGGGGCGTCTTGGCTCTGTATGCATCCTAGCCCAGAACGTGAGGACGGGCATGGGTTCTGATTAAAAGATTTCCATTTCCCAGACAGATGACATGGACTAGGCTGCCTGAACCGGAATTCGATCGCCATCGGCGAGAAATCTGTACTTTCGTTCTCAAACCGGTTAGTTTCACAATAGTTCCAGGGAACCACTCTTACGGCGCGAGGATCAGTCGCTAAGACCCCCTATTTTCCTGAAACCATTTCTTGTCCGGTGTTGATTCTGGGCGAGTCTGGCGATTCAGGGCGCAATTCTGGGTTCGGATGGACTTGGAAAGAAGCGGACAATTCCGAACGAATCTCGGGAGAGTTGAAGGGGCGTTACAGATTCGAGATCAGGGTTGAAAATGGGCGATTTGCTAGATGATATTCACAAGATTCCGCCCTTCAGTACGCTTTCAATCGTTTCTCAGTTCGTGTCTCGATAGGCCAATGCTTGCTGAGTTCAAACTTGCCCTCTTCCTGCTGGGAAGAAGCGTGCATCCTCCTAATTGAGGGTATGAATAGTTTCGCAGTTGTCCACTGTTCTTAAGAGACCGAATATTCAACACCCGGAGGAACTTGTCGAACTACGAGACTGGCAGAAGGCTGGAGTACCGGATCAGAGATATTTTTCGAAGAGAAGGATTCGTGGTCATCAGGGCAGCGCAATCGAAACCTATCGACCTGGTCTGTATGAGAGATGGGAGATCGTTTTTGATAGAATGCAAGACAGACCGATCGTTCCTGGGAAAAGATAGGAAGAAAGAGCTTCTGGGATTGGCCGAACAAGCAGGCATGCCGATAATATTGGCTAAACGTAGGAGAC
>VBBV01000002.1 GCA_005883695.1 Candidatus Bathyarchaeota archaeon
CCTCTACCGCGGCGAGCACCCCGTAAACTGGTGTCCCCGCGACGAGACGGCGATAGCAGAAGCAGAAGTGGTGTATCAAGAACGTAAGGGAACGCTGTACTACATGAGGTTCGGAGACCCGGATGAGGGCATCGAGATCGCGTCTACGCGCCCCGAGCTTCTCGCCGCCTGCGTCGGAATAGCAGTAAATCCGAAGGACGACAAGTACAAGACGGCGGTTGGAAAGTCCATTACGGTCCCCATCTTCGGGCAGAAAGCCCGCATAATATCCGACGACGAAGTAGATCCCCGCTACGGTACTGGAGCCGTAATGATCTGCACCTTCGGCGACAAGACGGACGTAAGATGGCAAAAGAAATACCATCTGCCAATCATCAAAGCGTTAACGGAAAACGGCAGATTATCAGTTGACGATTCCCGGTTCAAGGGTCTCAAAGCCGAGGAAGCGAGAAAGAAAATAGTTGCGGAACTTCAAGGCACTGGACTAATCAACAAGACGGAAACGACACAGCAGAATATTGGAACATGCTGGCGATGTCAGACTCCTGTCGAAATCATCTCAAGACCTCAGTGGTTCATGAAAACCCGAGACCTGACACAGAAAGTCGTGGAACAGGCCGGAAAACTAGACTGGGTTCCGCCCTTTGCTAGGCAAAGACTCATCGATTGGGCCGAGTCTCTCGACTGGGACTGGGTAATCTCCAGACAAAGAATCTTCGCCACACCGATACCTGTATGGTATTGCACGAAATGCGAGTCGACGATCATCCCAAACGAAAGAGACCTCCCAGTGGATCCAAGAAAGGACAAAGCGCCTGAGAACACCTGTCCCAAATGCGGGGGTCGCGAATTTCGAGGTGAAAAGGACGTTCTCGATACTTGGATGGACTCATCAATAACTGCTGCTATCCATGCTGGGTGGCCGAGCAAGTCAGACTTATTCAAGCAACTTTTTCCAGCCGACCTTCAGCCCAACGGGCTGGATATCGTTCGAACATGGGATTACTATCTCCTTGTTAGAAGTCTCGCACTGTTCGGAACAGCGCCCTACAAGGCCCTTCTCATCAACGGCATGGTGAAGGGCACCGACGGGCGGATGATGCACAAATCCTATGGAAATTATGTGGAAGCTGATGAGGCTATCAAGAAAGTCGGAGCAGACGCGCTTCGTCAATGGGCAGCAGCAGGGGGATCAACCGGCTACGACATCCCCTTTCGCTGGAACGAACTCGAATATGGGAAAAAATTTCTTACCAAGCTTTGGAACATAACCAGGTTTATTCTCGCCAATACTGAAGACCTCCTTCCTTCGAAAAGACCTACCATCCTCCCACTCATTGATCGTTGGCTCCTAGCTAGCCTTCAGACACTTACGAAGGATGTATCCGAGGCTTTTGAAACGTTCCAGTTCAATGCAGCAATAGAAGCGATAAGGAAATTCACTTGGCACTCACTTGCCGACGACTATCTGGAAGCAGTCAAACATAGACTACAGCCTGGAAGAGACCCGGCTGATCTGTCGGCGACACGCTACTGCCTCAAAGAAGCCCTCCTGACAATCTGTAAACTCCTCGCACCGATATGCCCTCACATATCCGAGGCAATCTATCATCAATTCTCGCCAGGAAAGAGGAGCGTTCATCAAGAGAGCTGGCCTGAACCTCCCAAAACTTTTGACCACGCTTCGATCCATGATGGGAAACTTCTCTTAGACCTCATCTCTAACGCTCGTCGAGAAAAATCATCAAAGGGCCTTTCGCTCGGCTCCAATATCAAGAAGATCGTGATAACAACGGGCGTCGAGCACCTTCACCTTCTCAAGGAGAACGAGGAGACCATTCTAAGAACGCTCAAAGCCGATTCCATGGACCTAGCACGCTTCCCCCCGAGTTCCGAGCGAGAAAAGGAGCCGAGCCCGGGATTCAAGGTCGAAATCCTCGCATAAGTCAAGTCTTATATCATAACCAAAGGAAAATCGCCCCTAGAAGGCGTCTTTGGACCAGCCGGTCAGAATGAGAAATGGTTTCCTGTCAAGTTCTCGCTTGCAGCAATCTTTTTCATGGTGACCCCAGAACGGTTCAGACCCCTTAACAAGCACAAAGGATTGTAGGAAAAAATGGGAGAAGAGAGACCAAGAAGAAGCTACGGCAGAAAAGGAGGCTACTCTAGGAGCGGCGGAGGAGGCAGTGGTGGAGGTTATGGCAGAGGCGGAGGAGGGGGAAGCTACGGCCGTGGCGGCGGGGGAGGAGGCGGCCGAGGGTATGATCGTGGATACGACCGCGGGCAGGACAGAAACCGCGGACCAGCACCAGTCGAAGAAGGTCAGGAAGTCGACGTCACTATAGATTCCGTCGGGAAGCGCGGAGACGGAATAGCTAGAATCAACAACTTCGTCGTCTTCGTACCCGGCACCAACCAGGGAGACCAGGTGAAAGTTAGAATAACCTCGGTAAGGGGCAACTTCGCGACCGGAGAAGTCGTAACAGGAGAGTAGCAATTGAAAATCGCGGAACTAAAGCCCGGAATGCGACGAGTTGACGTCGCTGGGAAGATCGTTGACATGGAGACGCCCCGAGATGTGCAAACGAAGTTCGGACCTGGACAAGTTGCCAGTGCAACACTTCAAGACGAGTCCGGAACGGTGAAGGTCACCTTGTGGAATGAAAACATAACAAAGGTGGCTGTTAACGATACGATCCAGATCGAAAACGGATATGTTGACTCGTTTAGGGGAGAGCTTCAGCTAAACGTCGGAAGATATGGAAAGCTCGCCAAAGTAGAGTCGGCCTAAACTCGAATTCGCGAAGGGTAGAATCCCTAGGTAGAAAGCTCGCCGGACGTTCCTAGCTATTCGATACTAACCTTTGGAGTCGACGTCTCAGGTGCGCCGAGCGTGTATCTTGTGAGTACGGTCTTTCTTTGTTGATTCTCGACCTGGGCAACAACCTCAATGAAGCCCTCAATCTTCGTTCCGAGTATCTTCTTTTTCAGTAACTGGTCGACCTGGAAAATCCCAGATTCATTGTACATGCTGATTTCAACGATTACAGGTTTCTGTTTGCTTTTTCGGATTTTCACGTCCCGAATAGACATGGCCGATAGGGCGTGAATGTCTTTCTTGCCCGCTGTGAACGGAATCCTAGCACGGCCTTCTTTCATGTCGAGCGCGTCAGCGACTCTCACGACTCCAGCCTCAATCGTAAACTGCTGAATCTCGGATTCGTGAGCATAGATCGTGTGAAGAGCTTCCGCTGTAACAATTGCCCTCTGCTTATCAGTGTACACTCCCGCCAGTAGATCAGGAATAATTTGGGCCGCAAGCGAAACGCTGAAGATTTGATGGTTTTCTCTGTGAGCAACCATGCCTAGGTCGTGCAACACGGACCCGAGAAAGACAACAACCTCAGCATCATCATTGGACAGCTTATGGTCCGTGACTACGCTGGGCTCAACACCAGCCTCGATCAAGTTTCGAAGAATCTTCAAACCTATATTCGAGACGATCGCGAAGTGAACCCTCCCGTGATCTGAGAGTCCGAGCCTTCGGACCGCGTTTGTGTTTATGCAATCCCAAAGGCTCTGTAAGTATTCGTGATTGTTGACTCGGTCAAGAACTGTCTTGAGTTTCTGGTTTGAGTTGTAAGGGAGATTGATCAGAACAATGTGCCCCGATAATCGGTTTCTTCCCGTGGCGCTTCAAAAAGTTTCTCGAACCAGCGACACAAAGCCAAATTACTCTCCAACTATCGACACCGTCTCGTATGCGAGCTGTCAGCAAGGAGCTTGAAAATGTCGAATACACGGTCGCGGATCACCTCGCTCGTATCGAAATGAACCGTCCTCAAGTCCTTAACGCCCTTTCTAAGGGGATGTTTCGCGACTTGAGTACGGCCTTAGGTCTCGCTACCAGAGACAGAGATGCGCGTGTTGTCGAGATAACCGGTGCTGGGAAGGCCTTCTCGGCAGGTCTTGACATAAGAGAGGTCGGAGGGTTCAAGTCTAGAGCGGAAGCGAAAGAATTCGTTTACGGACTTGTGAAGCCATTCTGGGACCAACTTTTCAAGTGCGAAAAACCGATCATATCGTTAGTCGATGGGCCGGCCTACGGTGCAGGTGCGGAAATTGCACTTGCTTCCGACATGGTCATTGCCTCGACAGAATCGACCTTTGCCTTCTCAGGTGGACGAGTCGGGGCCCTTTGCTGCATGTCCGGAGTAATCGGACCATATCTCATGAATGGAAGAAAGCTTGTTGAGATGAACCTTTCCGGGACAGCTCTTGCTGCAGACGAAGCAAGGGAGTGTGGCCTTGTCAGCTACTCGGTTCCAAAACAGGAACTCGTTCCGACATTGGAGAAGATTATTCGAGAGATAATGCGCGTGTCTCCCATTTCGAATTCGAGCTTCAAGCGGATTAGGAAGACAGATCTCCCAAAGACAAAACTAAAGACGGCTTACAGGGAACTCCTTAGAACGATCACTAGCAAGGACTTTCGAGAAGGGTCCAGCGCTTTCGTAGCCAAGCGGGCCCCCGAATACTATCGATAACACAATTCCCTTACCCCGAACGTCGAGAATGTGGAGATTCAATATCACTGCTAGATCATACCCTCGGTGAAAGAGTCCTTATATCGGGTCCAGCGACCAGTTCATGTAGGCTGGACAATGCAGGCTCCAACAAGGGCCAGCAAGCCAGTACAATGGCAAAATAGAGGTGTAAGAATAACAAATGCGAGGAGGAAATTGGAAGGGCAGGAACGTTCGAACCGAAATGAAGACCCTAGAATGCCCTAGATGTCACGACCACGTAAGACTGGACAAGTACAGTGTTCATATCGCCTCTTGTCCCCAGCCAGCCGTCGCTAATACGGCGGCCTAACGGTATTATTTGGCGCCGGGAGTGGGATTCGAACCCACGCGGCCCTCAAGCTCTTTCATTTCTCTTTCAACGCCTCGATTAGCAATACTCTAGCGGCATCGCTACGAGACACTTGGCCGAGCTGCTCAGCATACTTGTCCAACTTCTTGACAGTATCTTCGGAAAGGCTGACTGTAATCCGTCTAAGGTTCTTCAACATCGATTATCGAGTAATGATGCATTATGATGCAGATTTAAGCATATCGACGAGTCTGACTAGAAAGGCCCTTCTTAACGTCTAGGACCCCTGGTCAACAACTCACATTGCACATAAGAGGCAGAACGATGCTTGTGAATCCGGTCCTACCTGAGAGTTCAGAATCGTTCCGCAGCAGGATCGTTGATCCTCTTCTTCGCCAAGTCCTCCTTTTCGATATGCTCGACTGCTTCTTTCGTAGTCGGAAGTTTCAGGCCGAGAACATCCCACAACTCCTTCTGTTTGTCTTCAGGTAAAGGGTTGTTGTCAAACCATCCGAGGGCCCAGCCAACGACCCTGTTCAACATCCTCGACCAATTTCTCCCTGCAAGGGCCTCGGGTGAGAGATGCTGCATGTCTCGCTTCCACGTAGGTGGCTCATTGTTACGGTACACCGCGTTGTCCAGTAAGAGAACTAGGAATGGTTCTATTTCCCGCCAGTCAGTGTAGTAAATCTGTACGGTACCATACGGAGAGATGTTCGTGCCTTTGAGACGACCATCCTTGTAATTGACTCTA
>VBBV01000054.1 GCA_005883695.1 Candidatus Bathyarchaeota archaeon
AGAAGCACGCATGAGGCACGGGGCCTTCAAATAAGCGCCAGCCGTGATTCTAGGGTAAGTCTTCTCAGATGCGGACCCTCATAGCGGAATGTAAGATTCCCTCGGCTCCCTCCCGGTACGAGGAGGTTGAGACCATGGCCGAGAGCATAGGCTACGAGGTAATCGACACTATCGTCCAGCACCGCAAAAACCTCCACCACACCTACTGCATCGGACCCGGAAAGCTGGAAGAAATCAAAATGCTCGTCGCCGAAAACGACATCGAAGCTGTCGTCTTCGCCAATACCCTCCCTAGCGCTCAGGTCTTCAAGATCCAGCGGGTCCTCGGTGGAACAGACATCAAAGTAATCGACCGCAACCTCCTGATCCTGGAGGTCTTCGACAAGCGTGCCATGACCAAAGAAGCAAAACTACAGATCGCGCTCGCCAAGCTCCGCTACACATTCTCTTGGGGCAGAGAGTTCCTCCGGCTCGAAGACGAGAGAACGGCCAAGAAGCGGATCGCGAACATGGAGAACGAACTGAGAGATCTCTACTCGAAAAAGAACCTGCTCAGAGACCACCGGCGCGAACGAGGCTTCCCCATAGTCGCCCTCGCCGGCTATACACAGAGCGGGAAGACCACGTTCTTCAATCGCATGTCCGCCGAACATAAAGACACAGGGCTGGGACCTTTCACTACTCTGTCCACGTTCGCGAGAAGAATTGACCAGAACAATGGTGGCGATAATTTCAGCTTCATACTCATCGACTCCATCGGCTTCATCGAAGACATGCACCCAACAATCCTCAAAGCGTTCAACACAACCCTCGGCGAGATATCGAACGCGGATCTAATCCTCCTGTTCGTCGATATCAGTGAGGACCTAGAGTCAGTCTTCAGAAAACTCACGGCCTCGAAAGAGATTCTGACCAAGATAGCTTCCAAAGTTCCTCTGGTCATTTGCGCAAACAAAACCGATCTTTGCAACGACGAACGACTTGAGGAGGGGAAGAAACTGATCTCCCGAACATTCGAAGGCGCTCCACTCGTCGAGCTGAGCGCGTTGAAAGGAAACAATACCAAAGAGGTTGTAAACCAGGCCTACCAGCATCTAAACGGCGCCACCTCCATTGCACCAAGCAGTTCTCTAGATCTGCATTCCTCTCCATAGTAGATCCCGAGAAATCCTAAAATTCTTCAATGCTGTTAGTAGAAGATGGGATGTTCTAAGTGGAATTAAGGAAACTTCAACGAACACCAGATGGAACCTACCTCGTCACCATACCCAAAGCGTGGGCCAAACGCGTCGGACTCGACCAAGGGTCCATCGTTTCCTACGAAGAACGACAAGACGGGAGACTCCTCCTATCCCCGAGAATTGACGAGGAAAGGCCCCCTCTCGAAGTCATACTGGAAGCATCTCCCTTCGTCAGACGAGAGATCATCGAACGATACCTTCTCGGATACGACATAATCCGCATCCAATCCAAAGACAGCTTGTCCCCCGAGACAAGAGACGAAGTCCGCAAAACCACCAAACGCCTCGTTGGTCTGGAGGTGTTAGAAGAGGATGCGAAGAAGATCGTCCTACAATGCCTGATGGAACCTTCACTTCTCAACCCCGAACGCATCCTCCGACGGCTAGAAATGCTGTCCATGCCCATGCAAATAGACGCAGTCCAAGCCTTCGTCGAATCCAACACCGAACTTGCCAACGGAGTGGTTGAGAGAGATGAGGAAGTGGACAGATGGTACTTCCTCTTGGTCCGACTCGTCAGAGCGGCGATCGCCGATACGTATCTCCTTGAGAAGATTAAAGTCTCCTCAGTGGACTGCCTAGACTTTCGGCTCTTGGCAAGCTATATCGAAACGTTCGCCGACTACTCAGTAACCGTTGCAGAGAACACTCAAGACAAGGTTCCCGTTCCAAAGGAGCAACAGGTCCTGTTTCAGAAGATCGGAGCCTCAGTGAATACGATGTACAAGGATGCCGTCGGGTCCGTCCTCTCACGAGACCTCAAGCTGGCCTCGTCCGTAAGTCCGAGATTCAAAGAGACAAAGAAGATTCTAGCGGAGGCTGAGACAAGCATCGCGAAAGCTCCGCGTCCCATGGTTAACCATCTCGTCGCAGCGCTCATAGCCCTCAATAGAATGTGCGAGGTCTCCGTTGACATATCAGACCTCACCATCACAAGGTAGGCCTCGAGTTCGCGATAACTGGATAAGCCACCATCACCCGTTAGACGGTCTAGAAGGGTCGCTAGCTGTCTGAAGAAAGGAAGAGGGCAATCGGCACCATACTGGAAGCAGGTTTCCAGATGGAAAGCGACGCCTTCAAGGCCCTCCTGGAAATCAGCGCTACCAGTCAGCTCGACCCACTTGTGAAAGAGGTTCTTCGGGTCGCCGGAACTGTAGAACCGCGCCCCGCGTCAATTAACAGAGACCTCGTTCTCAGGGCCGCCGAACACCTGGACATTCCCGGAAGGAACTTGGAGACAGAACATGCTGGATTAGCGCATAGGCACCGTTTTGCGGAGGCTCTTGAATCTCAACTAGAAGTCGTCTCGGACCCCACAGGCAAACTCGGAACCACCGGTGCCTTCGATGATTTTCTCCACTACTTCAGAAACCGTTTCGATAAGATGAGCTTGCTCTTCAGGCAGAGAATGGACACGCGAAACGCTGGGACCATTTCTGATACGTTGTCAGGCGGCTCAAATGGGCGAGGTCGTTTCATCTGCATGGTTCTCGACAAGAGAGAGAAGGGCGATCGGATCTTTCTGACAGTTGACGACTATGAGGATGAAGCCACTGTCCTCGTCGGCCGGCAGAACCCTACAGTATACGAAATGGCGAGGAAGATAGTCAGGGACCAGGTTATCTTCATCCAGGCCCGGAAGAGTGCGGGGCCCCTGCTGATTGCCGAAAGTATCGTTCTCCCGGAGATTCCGGATAGAAAGCCGGCGCACGCCAGCGAGGAGGTCTACGTCGCCCTAATATCCGATGTTCATGTTGGGAGCAAGGTGTTTCTCGAGAACGAGTTCCGCAGGGTTCTAAGCTGGTTGAAAGGGGAGATCGGGACCCCGAACCAGCGTGAGATCGCAGAAAGAGTGAAGTACGTTCTGATCGGGGGCGACCTAGTTGACGGAATCGGAGTCTATCCTCGTCAAGAGGTGGACTTGGCTGTTCCGGACATATACGAGCAGTATCGTTTGGCAGCGAAGTTCGTTGGCGAGATTCCAGAGTACATGGATGTAATTTTGATACCTGGAAACCATGATGCAGTTCGTCAGGCCCTGCCGCAGCCTTCTATTCCGAAGGATTTCGCTGGACCTGTATACGATTCCCGGAAGATTATCTCGCTAGGGGATCCAGCGGAGGTCCGCTTGCACGGGGTCCACTTTCTGCTCTACCATGGAACTAGCCTGATGGATATTCTGAGCGGGGTCCCTGGGCTCGACTATCAGCGTCCAGTGGAGGTCATGGAGTACCAGTTACGAGCCCGGCATCTATCTCCGGAGTATGGGAAAATGACGCCGATTGGTCCCGAGCAGGAGGATTTCCTGGTAGTGGAACGGGTCCCGGACGTCTTCACTTCCGGACACATTCACGTTTCGGGTGCAGGCGTGTACAGGGGAACAACGATAGTGAACAGCGGCGCGTGGCAAGGGCAGACTGACTATCAGAAACGGATGGGTTTAGTTCCTAAGCCTGGAATCCTTCCCGTTGTTAACCTGAAGACCCTTGATGTCAAGATGATCAACTTCCAGTGATCCTACCTGACCCTCGACCGTTTGAGAACAGATTCTAACCTCTGCATAGTGGGCATACTGGGAGAAGACACCTACCCCCACCCCACGGTTTCCACTGCAAGTACCCAACTTACTGGGAGTGTTATTACAACTTTTGAAAACTTACTGGCAAGGTTAACTTGCATCCTAACGATTTATGTGGATCTGTACATTTTCCGGCACTAATTCGTCTCAGATTCTGTACTTGGTAAAAGATTGAATTTTCTTGACGAGGCTCCTTCATGTCTCCAGAGGAAGGAGAGGGGTACGGGTCCCCGATCTGCTACTCGCCAATTAGTTGAACAATGACAGTTCTGTCTCGTGGTCTAACGTCGAGTTCTAGAAAGACGATTTGCTGCCAAGTTCCTAAAGCCAATTTCTTGTCTAGAAATGGCACTGACAAGTCCGGTCCTATCATGGACGCTCTAATGTGTGAATGTCCGTTGCCATCATGCCAACGATTCTCATGGTCGTAAGGCGCCTCCTTGGGGGCGAATCTTTCAAGGGCTATAGGGAAATCGGTCAAAAGTCCCGGCTCATATTCGATTGTGGTTAGGGCTCCGGTTGATCCGGGCACGAACAGAGCGGCAACTCCGTTTTTCAGCTTGGAAGAATCAATTATTCTCTGGGTCTTGTCGGTGATGTCAAGAATTTCTCCTTCGCGGTGGGTCCGAAACCTCAACTCTTGAGACTCGACGGTCATGATCTCCCCGTATGTTTCGGGCAAGGAATTAAGAATGAAACCTAGCCCTTGCCTGACAGGTCCAAGGTCTTGTCCAAGGGAACCGGCCCCAAAGAGCTCTACGTAAAGAAAATCCGTAACGGAACAGTTATCGACCATATTTTGGCCGGCCATGCGCTGGACGTGCTCAAGATTCTAGGAATACACGGTGGCGAAGGACACATTGTGAGTGTTGCGATGAACGTGACATCGAAGAAGCAGAACAAGAAGGATATCGTCAAGGTCGAGAATCGAGAGCTCAAGCCCGGTGAAGTGGACAAGATAGCCTTGATCGCTCCCAGCGCGACCATCAGCATCATTCGAGATTACGAGATAGCTGAGAAGACGAGGGTTAAGCTGCCTGATTCTATCAGGGGAATCGTTCGGTGTTCAAATCCTGCGTGCGTTTCGAATGCCGAGCCTGTTGAGCCAAAGTTTACCGTGGAAAGACAGGACCCTCTTCGACTTCGCTGCTACTACTGCGTTCGGATAATGGAGAAGACCGATGTTCTCAAGCAATTCTAGCATAGAACTCTCACCGATGGAGCATGAAAAGGCGATTCAAGAGCTACAAACACTCTATAATGAAAAACGCAATGCTATTCATGAGCGTCTGCAAGAATTCAAAGAAATTCTTGATCGCAATGATGGCGACATCTTTGCTGAACTCTGCTTCTGCCTGCTAACGCCGCAGTCGTCTGCGAAAACTTGCTGGGCTGCAGTGTCCCGGCTCAAGGCGCGGAGCCTTCTCTTGAAAGGAGAGGCCAACGAGATTCAACCGCAACTAAATGACGTCCGGTTCGGCGACACTAAGGCGAAGTACATTGTCGAGGCCAGAGCAACGTTCACCAAAGATGGCAAGCTCTACCTGAAGTCCCATCTTTCTAGTTTCGCAAACTTGTTCGAGCTTCGCGAGTGGATGGCCGAGAATGTGAAGGGATTAGGGTACAAGGAGGCCAGTCATTTCCTCAGGAATGTCGGGCTCGGAGAGGAATTTGCTATCCTCGATAGGCATATTCTGCGAAACCTCAAGAGGCTGGAGGTTATCTCTGAGGTGCCGGTTTCGATCACGAAGAAGCGTTATCTGGAGATCGAGGAGAAGCTTCGACGTTTCTCGCGAGAGATAGGAATACCGTTGGCTGATATTGATCTCTTGTTCTGGTCGCGCGAAACAGGCTGGATATTCAAGTAGGCAGATGAGCTACGGGAAAGATTGGTGTTATGGCGGACAAGGAGACAGCGATCTACTTCAAGCTCGGCGGGGTCAAGAACAGCTGGGTCGTAAAATCGGAGGACGAAGCTGTCAAGACCTTTGAGGACATCAAGAGCAAACAGACCGTCTCCCTCGTCATCGTTACCGACACCGTGTTCGATTGGATCAAGGACAAGGTTGGACAGGGCAAGAAGGAGATCGAACTCCCACTGGTCGTGTCGATTCCAACAAGACGTGGCGGCAAGTCCCAAGTTGACCTCTTAGCTGATCTGATCAAGAGAACTGTGGGCGTAGAAATCAGGGTCCAATAGCAAAGCATCAGCAAGATCGCCCATTATCAGCCCCGATCCCGAATCTGGGACAATTCCCTAGACTCTCCCGAAATTCGTTCGGAATTGTCCGCTTCTTTCCAAGTCCATCCGAACCCAGAATTGCGCCCTGAATTGCCAGACTCGCCCATTATCACCGCCAGACAGGAAATGGTTTCTGGAAAATAGGGGGTCTTAGCGACCGACCCTCGCGTCGCATGAGTAGTCTTCGCGGACCTCTGTAAAAGTAAATCCTAGCACAAGGATCGAGTTTTTGGTTTGTCCAGTTGAAATCATTGTACGAGAACCCTTAATTCCACTGGAAGCCCGGCTCGCAGAAAGCCGGGCCGTTTCATACTTGTCGCAACAGGGATTGGATCTAATCTTCGAAAGAGTCCTGTCAGGAGGAGAGGTCTTCCGTGACCGAAACCTTCTCAGGCACGACTATATGCCCGCGACCCTTCCGCACCGGGAGGAGCAGATTCGGCGCCTTGGATCCGTGCTCGCTCCCGCCCTAACAAAAGACCGAGTATCGAATCTTTTTGCTTATGGCAAGACTGGAACAGGCAAGACAATCGTGACCAAGTTTGTCCTAGATCGTCTGCAGCGTAAGGCTCGCGAACACGGACGAGCTCTCGATACGAGCTACGTCAACTGCCGTCTCGCAGGAACAAACTATAGAGTCATCGCCGACCTCTGCAGATCTCTCGGTCGAGAAGTCCCATTCACAGGACTCGCAGTAGGCGAGCTCCTGGACCGATTCCGAAGCGCCCTCCAAGCCCGCGGCTCCGCCTTCCTCGTCGTCTTGGACGAGATAGACGCATTGGTCAAGAGAAGCGAAGACGACAGCCTACTCTACGAACTAACCAGAATAAACGAAAAACTGACAGACGGCTGGATCGGGCTCATAGGAATTTCCAACGATCTTCACTTCAAAGACTTCCTGGACCCGAGAGTCCTAAGCTCGCTGGGAGAGGAAGAGGTCGTGTTCAAACCTTACACCTCAGACGAACTATATGACATTCTGAAGGAACGTGCCGAGCTCGCCTTCCGTTCGGGA
Source organism: Candidatus Bathyarchaeota archaeon (assembly GCA_005883695.1). The sequence continues at coordinate 7,077 of VBBV01000054.1, forward strand.
GTTCTAGATGAAGGAGCTCTCCATCTGTGTGCAGCCCTAGCCGCCGGAGAACATGGTGATGCGCGACGTGCCCTTGACCTCCTTAGAGTGGCCGCTGAGATTGCCGAAAGATCACGCGAGCTAAAGGTCGAAGAAAATCATGTCCGTGAGGCACAACAGAAGGTCGAACATGATCGCGTCACGGAGGCTCTGTCATCGCTCCCTCTCCACTCCCGAGTCCTTCTAATCTCCGTCATGCAGCTTGAGAATATCCGGAGAGAGAGCTCTGTAACAGGCGACGTGTACGAGGTGTATCGAGAACTGTGCGCTGCAGGCTCGGTTGAACCTCTCACTCAGAGGAGAGTCAGCGGGTTGCTCAACGAGCTGGACATCATGGGCGTTCTAAACGCGCGCGTAGTAAGCTTTGGCAGGTACGGTCGTACAAAGAAGATCCGGCTCGGCGTAGAAGCTCGATCAGTGACCGCTTCGTTCAGCGGGGACGAGATGGTTCGAGGGCTGCTTAGCTATGCTCCACGGAGCGTCCTCAGACATCAAACCAATCTCTAGATGTATCGGGATAGATGATGGCCCGTTTCCACCGAAAACGGATGATAAGGTCAGGCATGCTCCTCTCCTAGCTGTCTGGCTGAAAGGGCCCCAGCTGCATCAACTCAGAACTGAACGGATTACTGTTGACGGACTGGACGCAACCAGAAAGACCAAGCTCCTTCTCAAAGGATCCGTGCATGTTCCGGTCTTGCTGTCGGGCGTGACCTTTGGAGGGTTCAACCTAATCGACCCTTGGAAGATCCAGAAATTGTGCAAAGCACCGGTAATCGTGGTTGTTGGTTCCCGACCAGATAACAGGGCTGTGAAGCGTGCTCTGTCCAGACACTTTCCTGATTGGCAGAAGAGATGGGATCTGATCAGGTCACTCGGCCCCTTACACAAGATCCGGACGATGGCTGGTGAAGGTCCAGTGTTCTTTGAACGATTCGGATGTCCAACTCGTCAGGCCGGGTTGATCCTGAAGACTTGGGCCTTCGTCTCGCGGATGCCTGAACCATTGCGTGTTGCGGGAATCCTCGCTAGAGGCCTGTTCTCTTCGGAACCTTCTGGCTAGGCTTCTAGTTACAGGAGGCTTTAGTCGTCCCGTTGAGGTTGCTGTGGACAGTCAACAGAAGAATTCATGGATTTGTATTGGTGAGTCTGGATGACTGGAAAAAAGGCCAACAGAGAAAACCAGCTGAACGATTACTTCCGCAGACGGTGTTCTAATTACGAGAACTTCACCTGCGACCGGATCTGGGAGTGCGCGTTGTGCGCCCGCCAATCAGTGAAGATTGAGCCGATAACGGATGACGTTGAATCGACTACTGTGACTACTCGGAGGAGGTGAGTTAGATGGAGACCTTGAGAGAGGAAGAGGTTCTACGCCTTGAAGAGGCGCTTCTGAAGAAGATGGAAGAGAGGCTTACCCCTCTGATGGAGCAGGCCGCACGGGACGCAGCGCGAATGGCTATGCAAAGACTGCGGTTGGATATGATGGCTCATATCAGTAGGCACGAGGAGACGATACAGCGGCTCGCCAAAGCGGCACTGGCTGCTAACCATATTCCAAGATAGCCACATGTTTCCTATCCCTCATAGCCGGTGAAGGCTATGCCTGTGTAGTCGTTACGACGCAAGCTTGAGCGGTCTTGGGCAGCGGTAAGAGAAGCTCAGCTGGTTCTATGCATTCTTGCACGTAGGGCAGAGCGGAATCTTGTTAACGATTCCTTTTGTCACGACGCAGTCAGTGCAAAGGTGCTTGTGGCAGGAGCTGCATGTTCTCTCGTGTTCAATACAAACGGTCCCTCCACAGGCCTCACAGATCGCTCTGGACTTGTGATCACAAAGCGAGCATTTCTGAGTGTCGTCCCAGATCATTTTTCCGGTAGCCGCTTGGAGGATCTTCCGATAGGACTTGCCGGCGGCAAGCATCTCCACCGTCACTATGGGAACGTGGAGCAGTTGAACTCCCGTCACCGTTGACTCGTTTCTACCGCCTAGAACCTCTTTGGTCTTAGCTCGGATCGTATCCTCGGTGACCCCTGCCGTTGCGACGGTGACTGTGTTCTTCATCTCGAGTTCTGGAGGCAACTTCGGCATGGACCCTGTTGAGGGTTCGATCTCAAGGCAATCGACAAAGAACCCTGTCGACGGAAGCTCTTCCAAGTGACCTTCAAAGAGAGCAGCGTCGCATACACGTCCATCCACTCCGTCAAACACGAGAACTCCCTGAGCAAGTTTTCTCTGGTCATCATCAATCTGGAAGTTGGCAAAGAAATACGGTCGAAACTCAAGCTTGGGCATAGAGGACAATTTGAGGAAAGTACCATTGACTAAGCCATGAGCCAAGATACGAGATGCAGCGGCCCTAGCGACTGGCAATGTGCCAGGAACCTTGTGTCTCTCTGGTGCCTTGATATTTTCAACTCTTTCCTTCAGCTTGGCTAGGTCCCAAAGCTCGACGCCGAGTTTGCGAGCCATGAATTCGGCATTGCCTCCAAACCCCCTAGGAGAGACGTAGATTCCACTCTGAATACCTAGACTCTTCAAACGGGCAGCAAATTTTTCGACTTCTCGACCTTCAACCTGACTAGTTCCTTCCCAGCACTCGAACGCGACTTTCTGCACTTTCTTACCCTTCCTTCTGGAAGCGAGAATGTCTACAAAATAGCTCGGCGAATCTCCAGTCTGCGCGTTCTTCTCCACCTCAAAGCCTTCCACCCGGCAAACATCACAGACCATATCCACTACGAAATTGCCTGACTCTGTTCTTACATCTGTGGTCATGTGAGACCCGCGTGTATTCAATTCGAAGGTGTCAAAATTGTGGAATAAGCCTGGTGTAACCTAACGCAGTCGTTGAACGTGGGCGAGCAAGATTCAATAGCTATGGATACAGAACCGTATCCATGGAGAATTTGGACACCCTGAAGGGTTGGCACGAAGGGACCCGATCTGTAATCGATGAAACTCTTCGCGATCGAATACTCTCTGCGCTCCTTCAACGCAGCAATCTCACGAAGGTACAGTTCGAAACGCTTCTTGTAGACCAGCTTGGTCATGATATGGCGAATAAACGCCTAACGAGGAATGATATGGCTCAGTTGCGGCGAGATCAGAAGGGAATAAGCCGTGGTTCCTTCAATAGGACCCTAAGACAAGCGCGAGAAAACGTTGTGGAGGCAATTCACACCGTTCTGCTTCTCG
>VBBV01000055.1 GCA_005883695.1 Candidatus Bathyarchaeota archaeon
CCAAGCATACTCGCCGGATGAACTATGCAGAAATACGAATACGTGCCGGGTGGGAAACTAACAGTAAAGGTGTAGGTAAACGGTGTAGCGGAGAAAAACATTTTTGAACAAGGATCCGTGGTCGGACAGTCGGCAACATCAGCCGCACCATCCGCATCTGCATCAATCAGGAACTGATGCGATAAAGTATCAGCGCTGCTCAATGTCACCGAGACAACGTCCCCTTGCTGAACTGTTATCGTAGGATTAGGGCGTGTCGTCGTGCCGTTCCAGCCCGCGGCCCGGCAGCTGCCCGTAACGAAAGCGCAACCTGTTAAGACCATAGAGACAGTCGCAGCGTGAGCCCGTGGAATCGAGGGGAGCAAGTCTAGTGAAGATGCATGGGTCCCGATGCCCAACAATAGGACTATTCCTAGAGCAACCAGCAGCGTTTTCGGCCGTAACATGTCATCCTACTACGAACGTAGGATCATAATAACAGTATCGGACTCCTACAATCAATCGATGTGTCATGACGAGCGAGCCGACGGTTCTAAATTGGCCGCGCTAAAGTCTCAAGAGCGGAGTTGTCTCGAAAGAGGAGACGCGGCCCAAGCGCCAGTCCTGGAAAAGTTAGCCAGAACGTCGGCTCTTTCTCGCGCAATTGTCACGGCAAGTTAAATGAGATTCAACGGTGCTGGCATGTGCCGCTTCCCAAGCATGTCGCAGGAGGATGAAGGCTACTGTAGTGTGCGGGGTTGCGGTATCCGTCTAGTTGCCTCCTTGTCTCTTTCGCAGCCGTGTATTCTTGCGACTACTCTTGGAAGAAGCCTCGACCGCCACCCATGATACTGGCTGGAAGAACAGTTAGAGTAACCTGAATCTTGTGGCTGAACCCGCCGTTGCTTCCATCCACGGTAATTGTGTACGTGCCGCTAGGCGTTGAGGACGAAGCTGTGATCGTCAGCGAGCTGGTGAAAGTGGGAGAGCCCGAGGGAGGAAGGAAGGAGCACGAAGTGTCGGATGGTAGCCCTCCAACACAAGAGAGGCTAACAGGCATAGATGGCCCGCCCAGCAATGTGACGTTTATCGTACTAGAACCAGAACCACCTTGGACTATGGTGATTGCGCCAGAATTCGAGATGGAGAAGTCAAAAATTTGGACGGAAACAGCTACAGAATGGGATAGCGAGCCACTAACTCCCGTCAAGGTGACAGAGTAGATGCCGGCGGGGGTGGCGCTAGTCGTGGAAACTGTTAGAGTCGAGTTGCCTGACCCGCCTGCCGTCAAGTTCAAAGTCGTTGGTTTTAGGACAGTGGTGGGACCATTGGCTATCACGGGTGAAACATTCGCCGTTAGGCTCACAGAACCCGTGAAGCGATTGATGCTATTCAGGCTGATATTGAACAATGCCGAAAGGCCCGGCGACAAGATCGAAACTTGTGGATTCGCAGAAATGACAAAGTCACTTGAGACAATGGTCATGTTGGCTATGAAAGTTGACCAAACACCCCCAGTGTTTGAAGTGTACTCGCCAGCCACCCACACGGTGGTCGGATTGGAAGGATCGACGCCTGCCCCAAAATAGTCGCCATATCTTCCCGTTGTCTGATCGGCCGACCCCAGCTTGAGATTCTTGGGTTGCGCTAGACTCCCGATCGGGTCGCTGGTCGCCCTCCCCGTAACCGCAAGGCTTGGAAAGATTGTGGAGGAAGAATAACCGTAGATGACATCGAGGTTACCTAGGCTGTCGACGCGGAGCGCTGGATAGAAGTAGTACTTGCCGCTCGCTCCGAAGTCAAAGTCTTGGATTATGGCTGATGTGGAAGTGTTAACTTGAGTCAGCCGAAGACAGGAGCGAGTTGCAGTGTCGCCTGGCGGCGTGCAACCCTCGTTGAAGGTGTACCATATCTTCCCTTGGAGCCAAGTGGCGTCCTCAACCCGTGCATCGCCAGTATTTACAAGGACACTTGTTCCAGGCTGGACCCCTCCAGGGGGCAGGGTGATTGGCGAGATCGAGAGAGATACCATGCTAACTGCCACAGTCCCCGGGGGAACTCCTGTAATGGAGAAGATCTCGACACTGTTCACTTTCGATCCCGAACCTGTGCTGACCATGAATTCGGTCGCAGTGGACCCGAGAGAGTGGACCGGATGAACTGAGAACAGAGTGCTGTTCGGCCCAAAGAAAGCAAGATCGATATTCGCAGCGCCGGCTACCATCTCACTTTTGTTAAGGACCCAAAACTGAGCGCCTGCGAGCTTACCGGTCCTTGAGCATGACGTGAAATCGTTGGCACTCGCCACGAACTTATCGTTGCTTATTCCGATTATCGGTTGATCAGGACACTTGCCACCGGTTCCTATGGTGAAGATGGTCCACGTTCCAGCGGGATCACTTGATGCGGACACCGCCACTTTGATGCTGAGGGCGCTGATATCAACGATCGATGCAAAAAATCTTCCCGAAGGAGAATCGAAGAACACCTTTGGATCCGAGATCGAGTCAGCTCCCGTGCTGAAGAATGTGGAAAGTGGTAGACTTTTGAGGGAAGAGCCTTGTTTTGAAAAGATTTCAGTCTCAAGATTGACCATCTCTATGAGGCTATTGGGACCCGTTGCGACTTGGACATCAGGAGGGGCACAGTTGCAGCTTTGAATTTGGTTGAGCGCATCGAACCCAAAGGAAGAGTTGACGGAGGATGCGCTGAGGGAAGAAGTGGTCACGGTTTTCCCAACCGGGGAATCCGTCGCAGATGATGACGATGGTGTGCTCTGGGTTTGTGGCATCAGATTAAGGGCGAGTGCAGTCGGCCCGGCAGGCTCGGTGTAGCCGAGGGTGGCCAAGTTTATCCTAGCCGTAAGAAATGCTTGACCTCGAACAAGGGTTGCAACTAGTTTTGGAGAAGTGGATCCGTTTTCTCCCGCTCTCGCAAGGGCTGAGCCACCTAGGCCGACTACCTTCCCAGTGTCGAGTATGGTTGTCGACAAGAAGGTAGATCCCAACGCCACGTTACAAATGATCAACAGAGTTACGGCTGAATTTAGTCGCATCCAAAACTCAGCTTCTATTCATTGTGTTCTTCTAATATTTAGCACTATAGCGATAGTATGTCGAAGGGATGTTGCCTAATTAAGTCGAGGAAAGGAGCTTGAGCTTCGACCGCAACGTATACCCCGCGAAATGTGGCTGTTTAACTAAGCGCCATACGCATCTTAGCCTATCATCTTTAACGAGTGCAGGTGGCACTCGGGTGCATGTTGTCGAACAGTCAAGACGTCAATCCATTGAGTTCTCAGAAACAGCCAGATAGGACCGAGGGGACATCGAGAAGATTGCGTCCAAGTCGGAAACTCTCTGCGGAGAGAAAGGAATTCTTGGATCTAAATTGGAGCGGGCGTAGATGTATTGCAAGTTCAGACTCCCTTTGTTAGGGGGAACGTTGTCAACCCTTGGCGCGAACCCCTAATGGCCGCGTCTGGTGTCGAGTTGAGACACGATACACCGGCCGTTACGCCTAACTCGACGCTCGCGAAAGCTCCGGGGCTTAAGTTCTTGAAAAACGAACGATCGCAATAGTCCACCCTCCGTAAATCGGTAACTCAGCCGTGTGCGACAGCCAACAGATGTTACTTCGCATACCTACACTATTCCAACTATTCGCTCTTTCTAACTATTCACAAAATCTCTTCGGCTTTTCTAGGGTTCTCTATGGGTGCCTCAGGTGCCCCTGACAACTCAGCAATCTAGTGTTGTCCTGAGGAAGTGCTCCACGAGCCCATGTTGCTTGTTGGACCCTGAACGTAGAGAAGCGAGTATCCCGTGTTCAGAGCTATCGATAGTACCCCAGTTGATTTCAGACTAATCTGCCAGTCAACCAACCAATTGTTCGTGTTGTAGGGTCTCATCACTGTCCAAGAGCGTGCGCCGATCTGAGATATGTGCATCGACTGGCCAGTATTGTCAGAGAGCTGGCCAGTGAGATCGCAAATCCCGACGTCGCAGGTCAATGTTACAGCCCAGACAGCGGGGTCCTGCCCAGTGCTCGGGTGGGCCGTATTGGTATGCCAAAGTATAGGTGCGCGGAAAATGAGGGGAGAAACGATTCCTCCAATCAAGAGCACGGCGGCTACCACGACAAGAGCTATCGAGAGGCCTACTGAGCTATTCCTAGGCTGTTGGTAGGGACTGGGGGAAGTGCCATGTGTAAGACAACGCATGTCTAGCCAATAAAAGGGCTATTTGAAAAGGCCAACTTCAAGGGCTCCCTTTGCATTTTCGAGTTTTGAAACGGCGCCATCGATGGCAACGAAGGAATCCGGTAGCGTTTGAACTGGAACCAGTTCAACCTAAATCCCAAATTCGCTGAAGTGTCAGGAGTATTGCTGGAGCCTCGGGCGGGGTTTGAACCCGCGACCCTGCGGGGCAAGCTAGCCTTTTTGCCTTTCCGCTTACGAGGCGGATGCTCTCTGGTGCGAGAAACATCTACCAGGCTGAGCCACCGAGGCACCAAACCAACGCTCGACAACGCTTTGACTTAAAGCTCCTACCATAATCGACCATCCTGCTCCTAGATGAAAAATCTAACAGAACATGAAACTATTCGCATACTCACAAATCAATTCGCGGGCCAACCAGAGACACCACTAGACTTCGATGATGACGTGTCCGCAATCCCGTTTTCATCGAAGACCTGGATCATCGTGAAAACAGACATGCTCATAGGCAGCACCGACGTCCCACCAGGAATGACAATTCAAGAAGCGGCAAGAAAAGCCGTCGTCGCAACTGTCAGCGACTTCGCCGCAAAAGGCGTCAAACCACACGCCCTCATGGTTTCAATAGGACTTCCATCACCAGCGAAAAAGACGACAGTCCAAGATATAGCCCGAGGTCTCGGCCAAGCAGCACGAGAATA
>VBBV01000056.1 GCA_005883695.1 Candidatus Bathyarchaeota archaeon
GGCCAACTATAACCTGAAGGGCGTATGCTCCTGGGACTCGCTGCACACGACGACCGTACTTACCAACTGCAATAGCGCGTTGAACTATCCGGGTACGAATCCGTCGACTGACGGTATTACCTGGGATGCGGGCTCGACCAACTTCTGTGATGCTGCAGACCACTTCATCGCCGCTGGAATCGCCAGCGGTAAGGATGCGAGCTGCAGGCTTACTACGTTGTTGGGTCCTGGTGGGGATGTTGTCATGGCTGTCCGCAGCGACAGTCCTAACAGGCTTGCTTCGGGCAACGCTGAGTTCAACCGTTTCTGCGATCTTCTCAATGCACCTATCAGCGCTGGACAGTGCAGCCGCACTACCAGTACTGGTGGCACTCTACGGCTGGTCAACCATCCGTTGACTATCAATGACGCGTTCACCTTCGTCTTCTCAGGCAGTTCGACTGATGGTGTTACAACGAACACTCCAAACCTAGACTGGAACACGTACACAGGCGCCAACTCTGGTGGTTCTGCTTTCGACCAGCAGTGGGGACTTTACGATAGTAGCTTCGTCTCTACCATCTGCGGAGGTTCGGGTGTAGTCCCAGCCAGTCCAACCGGTGACTTTCCATTGCCCAACGACGTCTACTCCTGCAACCTGAAGATGGATCACTATCAGGAAATGAACCAGTTCAACGCCACCATCCAAGGTGCAGCCCAATCTTTACAGCCTGCGATGGAGATCTTCGGTAACCACACCATCAACGAGCCAACGGTTAGCCGGACGCAACAGTTCGGTTATGCTAAGGGTTGGACGGGTGTCAGCGATGCGACCGGTATCGGCATTGCGACAGGCAACGCTTTCAGTCTGATGAACGCTTGGAACCCGAGCCCTGCGATTTCAGGTCCTACGATACGGTGGGGTATGAAGCAGGGAACTTCGAGTCTCAACCCGTTCGAGTTCACCACGGTCTTCGAGTTCAACATACTGCAAGAGGTCTATGACGCTCTACTCACTGTCACGCCTTACATTCCGGGCACTGGAGCACAGATAATCGGCTACATGGCCAACACATACCAGCTCGTCCAGCACAGCGCCGTACTCCCAGGAATCGCCGTTGACGCCAACTGTCCCGCCAGCGCGACTATAGCTGGTGCCAGCTGGCCTGTTCAAGGTTGTGTAAAACTCAACCTTCGCGGTGACATATTCTGGCAGGACGGTAGCCAAGTGACGGCTAGCGATGTCAAGTTCTCGTATGAGGGCTTCAACGCAACCGCTGGAATTGCTTCAGGTGGAACACAGAACACGGTCGACGTTGTCTATGACCCGACAGTTCTTCCAACATCTCTCGGTGGCACTGAGGCTCCGGGTCAGCCCGAGAACCTCTACGTCGCCTTGAAGGCGGTCAGCGCTTTCTCATTGCTCGACCTCACAGGTGTACCCATAGTTCCTCAGCACATCTGGAAGACTATCGGTGCTTCTGGAGCGTGCAAGGACACGTCGATCTCGAACCCAGGTTCAGGCAAGAATACTGCTCAATGCAACCTTGAACCAACATATCTTTCAGGTCCTGGAGCTGATCCGGTGGCAAACAACAGGCTGATAGGCTCGAGCGCCTTCGCCTGTGCCAGCGGTCCTCTGGGTGCGCCTGGAACAGTGTTGGGTGGAGGTTGCACTAGCACCGGCACTAGCGCTGTGACTACTGGCTCCATCACCTTGTTCAGATACGGACAGGGTGTCTCGCACCTCTCAGGCAACTACTTCCGTAACAATGCAAAGTACAAGGAGTTCGCTTGGGCCCATACGGCATCAGGCAACGCAGTGAGCATCTTGGACGTCTCCGCTATCTCAGGCTGCTTCGCCAACCCGGCGGGCGCGACATGCCCCCACTACAGAGCTCCGGACACTACTCTCACCTGCACCGGCGCGGGTCCCTGCATTGGGACTGTCAGCGGTGGTAACGGTGGAGCATTGACCGGTCTGCAGAAAGCAGACCTTGTTCAGTGGTTCGGAACCTCCTGGACTGACCCCATCGCATACGGCAGCCTCGACGGCGTAGTGCCCTCTCCGCCAGTATTGTACGAAGACGGGTCTCAGTACTCCTAGAACCCACGGCAAGACTCAAATAACTCCCCCCTTATTTTTCTCTTCTCAGATGACGTCTAGTTGGGTTTGCGCGGCTACATAGTTCGAAGACTCGTATACACAATCGTACTGACACTCTTCGTCATAGTCCTGAACTGGGTTATTTTCCAGGCAATGCCTGGAGTTCAGGGTGCAATCGCGGCTCTCCAGGGAAACCCAAGGGCTACGCCTCAGGGATTCATAACTCTACAGAACCGGTATGGCCTGAACGCTTCTCCCGAGACTCGCTTTCTGAACTATTTCTGGTCGATGTTGACCTTCAACTTCGGTAACTCCTACAACACTCAGCACTTGGTGCTTACTGACATGATCTCCTCAGGTAAGCTGGCGAATACCCTTCTCCTCTTGGGATCATCGACGGTTCTTTCCATAGTAATCGGGATCTTTCTCGGCGTTCTGGCAGCTCGCAGGCGGGGAGGTGTAGTCGACAACGTCGCTGTCACGGCTTCCTTGACGACCTTTTCGCTTCCTACTTTTTTCATGGGCATTATTTTCTTGAGCGTTTTCGCAATAGGGCTGAACTGGTTCCCGGTGGGGGAGGTTGTTCCAGCTGGCTGGGAGGTAGCGTCTCCCCCTCTACTCCAGCAGATCATCCCAAGGCTGCAGCACCTGTTCCTCCCAATTCTTACCTTGACTTTGTTTACATACGGAGGTTTTCTGCTTCTGACTAGAGCCACTATGCTCGAGACTCTGAACGAGGACTATATTGTTACGGCGAAAGCGAAGGGTTTGAAAGAGCGTACGATACTCTTCCGGCACGCTCTGAAGAACGCGTCCCTCCCGCTGGTCACCGCATCGGCGCTGTCTTTTGGCGCCATTCTCGGCGGTGCGATCATAACCGAAACGGTCTTCAGCTGGGATGGGTTGGGTCGCTGGCTGTTCATAGCGATAGGATCCAAGGATTTTCCTGTGATGCAGGCCATGTTCTACATTCTTGCGCTAGCGACAATAATTGCCAATTTTATTTCAGACCTAGTTTACGGAATCATTGATCCCAGAGTTAGGTACGAGTAGCCGGAGGAATTCAGACAGTGCAGAGGGCTAGAGAAAGCAAGCTCGCCTTCAACCTGAGACGTCTCAGCCGCACCCTCAGGTTGATGCTCAGCAACCGCCTGTCCCTCGTTGGGCTGATCTTGCTATTTGTTTTCGTTACTGCGGCGCTGGTTGCACCGTTAACCTATCCAAGAAATCCTCAGGGGGTCATCGTGGGAGCGCAACGCGCGCAGCCTGAATGGGTCATGTTGTTCCCGGAGGGCTACTATCTAAGCAAGAACATCGTTGTGGTGAATGACCCAGGTTTCAGTGCGCCCTCGTCGTTGCAGGAATGGTCTTACAAGTCTTCCGGGGCCCAGGCTTCCCTGATTTCGTTCTCGCGTTCTTCAACGGCCCCAACTTCCCTAGGCCACAGCTTGCAAATATCTTCTGACTCCAACAGTAATGTCACGGCGGATGTGACGAAGACTTTCTACTACCCTTATCGCGGTTCCCCTGCTCAGTTTCAAACAGATGCTGTAGGTGGAACTCTTGAGGCGATGGCCACCGGTGTTTCTACTAGTCAGCCTGCGCTAGTCAAGTTCTTCGTCAACAGGGAGGACAAGAGTTACACTCTGTGGGCGGTCAACCTCACCCAGAACGGGTCTTGGCAGACACCTACGAACGGTCTAGCTCAAAGTCTTTCACAGGGAGGGCTCTCGCCTGCAGAGACAATTTTCTCGGGCATTAGCAATTACACCTTTGGTGTCCAGGTCACGCTCAACGGTCCGGGCAGTGTCTACGTTAGCAACCTCGGACTGCTGCTCTTTGGGTCTGCTTATGGGCTTATGGGGACGGATAGTTTTGGATACGATCTTTTTGCTCAGGATGTCTACGGAGCTCGTATCTCGTTGTTGGTGGGGTTGCTGGCTGCCTTTATTGGTATTTTCTTGGGTTTGTTTGTCGGGTTGATTGCCGGCTACAAGTCTGGTTTGACTGATGAAGTTTTGATGCGGTTTACTGACATGATGCTTGTTATCCCTGCTCTGCCGCTATTGCTTGTCCTGGTCGCCGTTCTAGGTCCCAGTCTTATCAATATCATAATTCTCATCGGTTTCCTTGGCTGGATGGGGTTTGCTAGGGTTATCCGGTCTCAGATTCTGAGCCTGAAGGAGCGTCCCTTTATCGAGGCCGCTAAGGCAGCTGGAGCTGGGACGAGGCGAATCCTCTCTTCGCACATTTTTCCAAACGTCGTCTCTCTTACGTACGTTAACCTTGCTCTCGCTGTGCCTGGCGCGATCATCACGGAGGCGGCTCTGTCGTTCCTGGGTCTGGGTGATCCTTCAAGTCCTTCTTGGGGGCAGATTCTCAGTCGTGCCCAGTCTTTTGGGGCTCAACGCATCTGGTGGTGGGTTGTTCCGCCGGGTATTGCTATAGCCCTCGTCTCGCTCTCGTTTGTCTTGATCGGTTATGCTCTGGACGAGCTTTTCAATCCTAAGCTTCGCAGACGGCGCTAGCCTGGCCTCACTGTTTGCGATCAATCTTAGGTCTGGATTCTAGGGCTCAAGATTGAGGGGTCACTTCCCTCCACGGGTTAGACCGAATGGGCTTTGGATTTTTCCGGGAGACCTGTTTTTTTGGTCGCAGGGGGTTTTCCCATTTCGGGTTTCATGTCGATCTATTTGGCTCTTGATCTCCCCAAAGCTTAATTGATTCGGTGGGCTGCGACTAGTTCGAAATCGTCTCTGGAGCAGCAAATATCTATATGTCAACAGTTCTGGAAGTCCAGAATCTTACTACACATTATTCGACCCTGAGGGGTTGGGTCCGCGCTGCTGAAAACGTGAGTTTTACGGTTGCTAAGGGTCAGGCTCTTGGGATCGCCGGAGAGTCTGGATGCGGTAAGACAACAGTGGCCTTGTCGATTCTTAAGATTCTGCCTCAGGGAGGTAGGATCAGGAAAGGGAAGATCCTCTTTGAAGGGTTGGATCTTGTTCCGTTATCTGATGAGTCGATGCGTAAGGTTCGGTGGAAGGGGATTGCAATAGTTTTCCAGGGTGCTATGAACGCGTTCAACCCCGTCTACAAAATCGGTGATCAGATAATCGAGGCGATCCAAATTCACGAGAGTGATGTGGACAAGCAGGCAGCGCTGGAGCGTGCTAGGAGTCTTCTTGAGCTTGTCGGGGTAGAACCGGATAGG
>VBBV01000121.1 GCA_005883695.1 Candidatus Bathyarchaeota archaeon
GTCCAGCTGGAGAAACAGATTCGCACATCATTCACAGAGTCGCAGTCGTCCACGGTCTAGCTGCAAGCCCGGGATTACACGCGGGAAGAGCCAAGATCGTGCCAACCACAGCTGAAGCGGGACGCTTGATGAAAAACAAGGATATCCTTGTTACTCGAATGACAAACCCTGACTGGGTTCCCTACATGAAAATCGCAGGCGCAATCGTCACAGAAGACGGGGGAACAACATGCCACGCCGCCATCGTCTCGCGAGAGATGGGTATCCCATGTATCGTCGGCGCACGGAACGCGACTAAGCTCATGCAGATGGGACAAGAGTACACAGTGGACGCGAAATCAGGGGTCGTCTACAATGGCCTCGTCGAAGAAGTTCTCAAGGCAACACAGCCTCAACATGAGATTCCTACTGTCATCCCAATAACCGCGACGAAGATCTACGTGAACATCTCACTCCCAGAGCTCGCAGAGAAAGTCGAACGGGAGACCCACGCGGACGGCGTAGGTCTCTTGCGCGCAGAGCACATGATGCTCTCCGTCGGGAAACACCCCCGACTTCTGATAGAAGAGGGAGGCGGCGAGAAGATGGTCGATGCTTTCGCAGAGGGAGTCAGAAAGGTGGCAACACCTTTTGCTCCAAGGCCTGTCGTCTACAGATGCCTGGACTTCAAGCCTGATGAGTTCCTCGGACTTCCAGGCGGCGAAAAATATGAACATGAAGCCGGCCACGTCGGGCCCAACCCGTTGCTAGGATACCGCGGCTGCTTCCGATACGTCAAAGAGCCTGACATTTTCCGATTGGAGTGTCGAGCTATCAAAAAAGTCAGAGAGGAGTACAAGCTCACCAACGTCCACGTGATGCTGCCGTTCGTCCGGACGCTTGAGGACTTCAGGAACGCGAGGAGAATTCTTGAGGAGGAGGGATTGAAGAGAGGCCCCGACTTCAAGCTCTGGATCATGGTAGAAGTTCCCGCAACAGTATTGCTGATCGACAAGTTCGTCGACGAGGGGATTGACGGTATATCCTTCGGAACAAACGACTTGACCATGCTGATTCTTGGCATTGACCGAGACGACGCATCGATCCAGGAAATCTACGACGAACGCAATCTCGCAGTACTGCGAGCGATGAGCCATGTGATCAGGGTCTGCAATGAAAAAGGGGTGACAACGTCGATCTGCGGTCAAGCGCCTTCAAACTATCCCGAGGTCGTCGAGTTCCTGGTTCGAGAAGGCGCTGTAAGTATGAGCGTCAACCCTGACAAGGTCATCGAGACAAAGCTGCTGGTGGCGGCTATCGAGCAGAAGCTGGTCCTTGAAGGGATGAGAAAAATGCGCCAGGCCAACGGAGACCAGGGCGGCGCTATGCAGCCTCGCTGGCCCAAGTGATCCGGGATCTATCCAGAATTTTGTTCGAACAGCTCGTAGACTGGATCAAACAGAACTATAGCGGCGCCAGAAAAATCATTGAAATTGGGGTAGGCCACAGGATGGATGTGGCGGAGCGAATATCTCAAGCCCTGCCTCTGGCAGAGGTTCTTGTAACCGACAAAGACGAATCTTGGGTCCGCTTGCAGAAGCCTGGACGGATCCGAGCGGTCGCAGACGATGTGATATTTCCAAGTTTCAACTTGTATCAGGGAGCGTCCCTAATCTATTCTCTACATCCTCCCGGAGAGATCCTACATGCGCTGGAGAAATTGGCGAATGGAATTGGAGCAGACCTACTGGTAGTTCCGATAAGCGACGAACGACACAGTCTCACGCAGGATAAGTGGCGAGAGCTCGTGGTCCGTGGGAGAATAGTTGGCTGGCTCCTAAACAAGCGCGGCTGATAAGAAGATAGCTTCCTCTAGTAACGGGGAAATGCTTCCCGCGGTAATAGACGGCTAATACCATAGACCTCGCTTTTCGTAGCCCCTTCGAGAAGTCTCCCTTGAGTACGTGGTACCCGCAAGTCACGGAAAGAAAAGGGCGCGTGGCCCGGATAACCAGCTACCTTAAGGCGCATCCACTACTCTGCCTATTCATCTTAACCCCCGGAATTCCAGAGTACCTCTCAGGCTCAAGCAGCATGGCTCTTCTGGTTCTGAGTCCGCCAATATTCCTCCTGCTTCTTGCCGCCAACCTTGCACTCTACGGACCGGGCGTCATTTTGATCCGCGAGGCCAAGATTCGCTGGAACAAAGGCTGGGCGTCAGTCTTCCTAATGGGCGCTGCCTACGGAATTGTAGAAGAAGGACTGGCGCTGCGAACGCTGTTCAATCCGACATCCTCAGTAGTAGGAAATCTAGGGGTCTACGGACACTGGCTTGGAGTCAATTGGGTCTGGACTGTTGGGCTAGTGATCTTCCATTCAGTTTTCAGCATTGGCCTACCAATCTTCATCTTTGGACTCGCTTTTCCGGATCTGAAATCAAAAAGTCTTGTTTCCATTACAGGGATACGGATCAGCATTCTGACTTTAGCAATCGATTCTGTTCTACTTTCGGTACTCGTGAACTACTGGCCTGCTGAGATATGGGGGCT
The DNA here is from genome assembly GCA_005883695.1 of Candidatus Bathyarchaeota archaeon. The sequence goes on from VBBV01000121.1 coordinate 2,529, forward strand.
ACTGGCTCTTTCGAGCATCGTGGTAACACTGCTCATGATCGCGGCGAAAAAATTGCCGGCTGACTTTCTGAAGACTGTTAGAGCAGAGCCGAGATGGAGGCCACGAGCCTTCTTCCTACTCGGAGCAGCGTTCTTTCCTATCTGGCTGCTTGCAGGAGGCTTCGCGGCAGGTGCTAATCTCTTCCCGCCGGTCATCATGATTTTCGACATCGTTGTTTCGTTGTGGCTCCTTCGGCTTGTCTTCAGGTCAATGGGAACACGGCTCAACCAAGCCCACAAAGTCGCGTTCGCCTTCGGATTGATCTCTCCCATAATCATCTTCGGCATCGCAGCAAGCGCATCCTTCCCCCTCGTCATAATGAATGACCTGCTGGTCGTTCTCTTCTCCAATAAGATGTGGAAAAAATGGAAGGCATGGACCTTCTCCCAGCATTATTCGCTCATGCAAACCCTGCCAAAATTTGGCATCGATGGAAGCCCCATGCCCTAGCCGGATTAGGCAGGCATTAGAAAGCCACCGGATCGCTTCAAGACACGGCGGTGCCTCCGCTAGAGTCTTTGAAGGCCTCTTAACAGAAGCGAGGAATGATTGAACCCATTCATCTCAAAGACCTCCGTCCAGGATACAATCCAAGGAGCAGATAGGGCCCTGGACCTGAAGAACCTGTATATGTCGCAGAGAGATCGAGCGGGAGAAGTTGGAAGGAAAATGAGCGCCAAGAGTATGAAGACAGCTCTCAAGGGAACCAGTATCGAAGAGAAAGATGCGAAAGAGATCATCTCGGGAGTCCAGGCAATGTACGACAAGATCCCAGGATTCATCCGACCTATGCTACCAAGTCTGCCTGACATTCTCAAACGGATGCCCCCGAGCGCTGGAAAATATAGTCTCAACGAGATCATCCAGCTTCTAGACTGGGCCTATGACAGTGGACAATTGAAGAAATAGGAGGCAGGCCGGAAATGACCCACCCCTCCAAGGACATCACCGGAACTTCTGGCACACAACTCTCAGGAAAGAAGATCGCGCTCCTGGTGTCAAGTAGTGTTGCCTCGTTCAAAGTTCCCGAGATTGCGCGCGAGCTGATGAGGCACGGGGCGGACGTGTATGCAGTAATCTCTCCATCGACCGAGAAGATGATCGGATCCGACCTTCTAGAATGGGCTACAGGAAACCCCGTTGTTCGAGAGCTTACCGGCAAACTGGAGCACATCGCCCTAGCTGGAAAGAGTTCTGGGCATGTGGATCTAGTTCTCATCGCTCCTGCAACTGCCAACACGATCGGGAAACTTGCATCGGGAATCGATGATACCCCAGTCACGACAGTGGCTGCGACCGCAATAGGTTCCAAGTTGCCTGTTCTCATTGCACCAGCAATGCACGAACCACTCTATGATCATCCAATAGCCCAGGAGAACATTGCGCGTCTCAAGAGGATAGGTGTCGAATTTGTTGAACCGGAGATCGTGGAGGGAAAGGCGAAGATCGCATCGACGGCCAAGATTGTCCAGGCGGTTATCACACGCCTCTCATCGCAGCTCTCTTCTCAGAGGAGAGACCTTGAGGGACATAGAGTGCTGGTCACTGCGGGTCCCACAGTCGAGCACATTGATCCAGTCAGGGTAATCACTAATCGATCCTCAGGTAAGATGGGCGTAGCAATTGCGGAGGAAGCGTGGTCAAGAGGCGCTGAAACAACATTGATTCTGGGACCCGGTTCAGTCCCGCCTCCTCCTGGCGTGAAGACGGTCAGGGTTGAGACAACAGAGGAGATGCTGGAGGCTACTCTTCGCGAATTGAAGAAAGGTAAACACGATCTGGTTTTTGCCGCTGCAGCGCCAAGCGACTATCGGCCTTCGAAGCCGGTTGGCCGTAAGATAAGCACACGGAAGGAGAAGACTGTGGAGCTGGAGCTAGAGGCCACCCCGAAGATAATACGGGAAATTCGCCATGCAAGTCCGAACTCGTTTCTCGTGGCTTTCAAGACGGAGCACGGGGTCTCGAACGAGCAGCTTGTGACTGAAGCATTTGAGATTCTCAGCGAGCAAGGCGCCGATCTCGTTGCGGCCAACGATGTTTCGCTGGAGGGTGTGGGGTTTCAGGCTGATACGAACGAATTGTTTGTTGTCGACGAGCGAAAGAAGGTAATCCATATTCCATTGGCGCCCAAGCGAGAGGTCGCGCGCCAACTATTGGATATTGCAGTCAAGAGACTGAAGGTCTAGGGCCAGAGGATCGTCTAACGTCAAAGAAGATTGTTCGAGCGGCAGCAGTACAGACCAGACCCATAACAACCTCTGTCAAAGAGACGATTTTCCGAGCGGTCAAACAGGCTAAGCAGGCTGCTGAGAAAGAAGTGAACATTATCTGCCTGCCGGAGCATTGGTTGCCTGAGAAAACAATTCCATCGCCGATGAGCCCGCTCCCAGGACTGCAATCTATCGCTGAGGAATACGGTGTCGTGGTTGTCGGAGGAGCTTTCTATGAAAAAGTCAAGGGACGAATTTTTCTCAACAGCCCTGTAATAGGAAGGGACGGAGAAGTCATCGGGCGGCAACCGAAGGTCCATCTGTTTCACTTCGAGAAGAAGGTCGCTCGTCCGGGAAACGATTACAAGATATTCCCGGTTGACGGGTTCAAAATTGGGGTTCTGGTTTGTTATGACGTTGATTTCCCCGAGGCCGCAAGAATCCTAACGCTTAGGGGTGCGGACTTGTTGATGTGTCCGTCAAGGATTGTGAGACCCGGAGTTGAACCTTGGCACCAATACGTCACAATTCGATCGCTGGAGAATAGGATAGCAGTCGTGGCACCCAACGTCTACTCTCCTCCCTTGTTCACAGGCTACAGCATGATCGTCAGTCTCAAGGAAGACCCGAAGATGAAGATATCCCACCCTAGGATGAACGTGTTCAAAGAACAGCGAGAGGGAATAATCGTTGAGGACATTGATCTCGGTCTTCACGCTCGACTGCGTAAAGAACGGTTCGCGGATCGCCGGCCAGAAACATACGTTTGGAATTGAGACATACTGGCCGACAGGAAGATTCGAGGAGTCGTCTTCGATCTAGACAACACGCTCATCCAGTCAAAGAAGGGTGCTCGCCAAGCGCTTCGGTTGGTCGCAGCCATCTTCGCGAAACGGTTGAGGAAAGAAGGAATCCGCTACTCCGAAGCGAATCTGTTCCGAAAACTCCGGGTCATCGATCTAGAAATGCATGGCAGAAAATTCCTCTACAACAGGAATGTCTGGTGGGAGACCTTACTCAAACAGCTCGGCTTGTCTAAGCTGAAAGGCCCGTGGATCCACGAGACAACTCTCCGCTACTGGAAGACGTACGCTGGAACAAGTCCGCTGTTCTCCGACACGATGTCGACGATTCATCGACTGAAGAAAGCAGGGTTTAGACTCGGAATGGTCTCCGATTCCGATGGTACTCCGGGAATGAAAATGAAGAGAATTCGCCAACAGCCATTTCTGAAGTTTCTTGAGATCATTGTTGTTGCGGGCGAGGACACGCCTGATGTGAAACCAAGCAGGAGACCCTTCACGCTTGCCGCAAAACGACTAAGCTTACAACCCAGAAATTGTGTTTACATTGGTGATAATCCAAACACCGACATTGGAGGAGCGAAGGGAGTTGGAATGATGATGATACTTGTGAGACGTCGAGGTCCAAAGGGGGGACATCCAGACTATCTCGCTCGATCGTTAAGTGATGTTGCTAGGCTGTTAATGCAGAACTGATCTGTTCCACAACAGACTGTTTTTGGAAAAAGATTCTTTCTGATCCTTGGCCCATCCTTTCTCGGATGATTCCCGAAAAGTCTTCTAGTTTCTCATATCCAATGAAACGTCTGCTGAGATCCATCGCGGCCTTGAGAGTGGTTCCAGATCCGAGAAAAGGGTCTAGGACCAAGTCGCCTTCTATGGAGAACATTCGGATTAGTCGTCGTGGAATCTCTTCGGGGAATGCCGCAACTCGCCTTTCTAACCCTCGATGCGTCTGTCTTGCTCCTGTGACGGTCCAGACTTGTGAGAACCATTCGTCTCGCTCTTTCTTGGTGAACTTGCTCCTATAGCGCTGTGGGTCCTTGGGCTCGAATGTTCTCAGACTTCCCCTGCGAAAGATCAGAATATACTCCATATCTAGGGTTACGTACGCGTTGGGCGGGAGGAAACCTGAGCCTAGAAACGCTCCCTTTCCCCTGTAGTGGGGTTTTGTTGTGGGCTTCTTCCAGAGGACGTAGGGGAGCGTAACGAGGCCGAGTTGCTCGAAAGACTCTATCACACGCGAGTGGTTTGGATAGAGATGGAATGTGCCGTCCTTGGTCCGGGTTGCATCGCCAATATTGATGCAGGCAATTCCGCCGGGAACTAGGACCCTCTTCACCTCTTTCCAAGTTTGGTTGAGGTAGTCGTGCATCTGGTCGTAGGATTGGGCGGATTCCTCTTGGAAGAAATTGTCCCAGATGCCAACCATCGGGTAGGGTGGCGAGGTGACGACTAGATGCACTGAGCTATCAGCTAGTTCTCTCATTCGACGGCTGTCACCGATGATTACTCGGTAATCGTCCGTCGTCCCAGGCAATTTTCAATCACCCGATATACTCAGAACTGCCTGCAGACTCTGAGTCCTTGTCACCGCCCTGTTTGAGCGCGGTTTCGATCTCTTTCGCTTGTCCTTCCAGTTCCGTCATGTCAATTTGTAATCTAAGTTTCTTAACGAGGACGCGGAGGATTATCATCGCTGCGCGTGGGTCAATCATGAATCCGGATGTTTCTCCCGAGAGAAATAGGCCTTTCAGATTCCGGACTTTTGCGAGACCTGGGATAAGCCCGTTCATCCAGGTGACCGCGCCGCTGTCTATGATTTTTACGCCTAGTTCTTCGAGTTCTTTGACGAGGGCTAGTTCGCTTGCGGCGCCGTAGACTTGTGGATGTTCAGCGATCTTGCCGGTGATGAAGGCGCCGACTGTCACAACAGTCTCGACTCCAAGTTTCTCAGCGAGTTTCACGACGGCTTCTGAGAGACGGAATGCTCCTTCAGGTAGGATTGGCTGCGCGTCCCCGGTGTAAAGGACGAGGTCTGAGCCGGAGTCTTTGTTGATCCAGTAGAATATCTCATGTTTCATTAGATCGGCTGTCCCGTCGGGCTTTAGGAGGAGGCGAGGTGGGAGGTAGTCTGAGTAGAGATAGCCTAGGGGAGTTGCCTTCAGCGTCTTAACCAGTTGGTCGAGAACGATCTTGGCCACCCTTCCGCTGTCAGGGAGGCCGGCGATGAGGACCGGGGTCTTCAGTGTCGGAGCCTCATTGAGATGAAGGTCAATGCGTTCTCGCAAGATCGGATCATGTCCCTCGAAACTGGCTTAGCCTTGGATGGAGTTGCCCCCAATGGGGGCTGATAGACATTCCCATGCTAGCATCTTTACTGATTTGAGTGAAAAGAATCCCTACTTTCTCTCTGTAGAATGTTTATATTCGACGAACTCGAAGCCAATCATCCCCACTCTTTAGGTGTCCAATTGGCAAAATTCATGTTGTCCCTCCGCGACGAAAGTTTCGAAATCATACAAACAGAAGCAGAAGACCGAGGCATATCGATACAGGAATTGATCAGAGCCGTGATAATTCCTGACTGGGTCAAACTAAACACAGCGACCAAGTCCACCTTCGACAACGGGAACAATGGACTTCGAGCATACAGATCGTCAGCCACAGTGCGTGACCAAGAACAAATGTTCCAGCCTGCCATGAGCAGGATTCGATAACAGGCACGATCACGTCTTCTCCCTTTTTCTCAAATTCCCAGAATTATTTTTAGTTCCCTATCAGAGACCCAGTCTACACTGGACGGACCTTTCCGAGGAACAATGTTCCCTATTCGGTTGATATCTGCAAGATCAGTTTCTCCAGATTCAAATTGTGGTATCTGCGGTGAACGATCAATAGGGTGAGGCAGTTTTCACATACGGTTGCAGAGTATCCAGCGGCTTCGATCTGAACCAAGCTCTCCCTGGGGACATGCTCTCTTCGAAACGCACAAGTCGCTAGCATCAGGGTTCTCAGCTTAAACAGGACTTTTGTTGCCACTACCCCTCCTTAAGTATTCAAGCCTCCAGTCGCCCCATTCTCCGTACTTTGAGGCATTGAAGGCTGTCCCGACAACAAACCCCACAACTCTTATGGAGCATGTCCATTAGTCCAACAACGAAGAGCAATGGGAATAGTCTCTGACATCGAGAGGACGTTGCAGATTCCGCGACTAGGGACCGCTCTGCTGGCTATCCTTTTTGGTGCCTTGCTGCTAATGATTCCTTGGTTATTGAACTACCTACTCGCGGTAGGTTTGATCATCTGGGGTATCGCGGAAGCAGTAAAGGTGAGCAAGACTTCGAGAAGTTCTACCTCGACCAAGTGAGTCTCAACACAATCGCAATATCATACTGGAGTCGTTCGTGCACCCGGCCATTAGACGATACGAGGAGAACGATAGGGTCGCCGTTCTCCAGCTCTCTCAAAAGTATGCTTCATGGGACTCCACCCCGACAGAAGCGGATATTCAGGGCTTCCACTCGTCCGAGCCTGATTTCTTCCTAGTAGCGGAGCTCAACCGAAGAATAGTTGGCTTCGTCTACGGCCATGAATCCAAGAACGTTCCCGATGAGGTCCTTAGAAAATGGAAGGCAACCAAGGTCGCATCAGTGGAGGTTTTGGCGGTTGAAGAGAAGTACAGACGGAGAGGAATCGGAACCCAGCTTCTTAACAGCCTCTTTCAAGCGTTCACCAAGAGGGGGATCGATACGGTTACGCTTTCAATGCCTGCAGAAGAGATAGGGGCAAAGAAACTATACAACAAATTGGGATTCGAGACGAGGGGCTATTTCCTGAAAAGGAAGCTCTAGGCAAATTCGAGAGCAGAAAACTAGCCTACTTTGCTCGCAACTCGATTCTTCTTCGCAGCCTCATAGTTCGAAACCTCTATCAGATTCAGATCAGGGTCCCGGAAATACACAGACATCATCTGGCCGAGTGCACCAGTTCTCTTGATGGGTCCCTCTAGTATTCTGACCTTGGATAATTCGAGACGCTTGAAGACCTCATCTATAGGGGTCGCCGTTGTGAAGCACAGGTCGGCTGAGCCCGGAGTAGGTCTGGAGGCTTTCGGCTCGAATTCCTTGCCAGCCTCGTGGAGGTTGATCTTTTGAGAGCCAAAGGAAAGAGCTTTGCGACCGTTCTCGAAGGTGACGACTTCCATCCCGAGAACGTTTGAATAGAATGAACAGGTTGTCTCGATGTTTCTGACGGTCAGGACGAGATGGTCGAGCCGGTCTAATTTCAAAGTTCTTGCCTGCTATCTGGTACGACTGGTTGTATAGAAAAAGAGGGTTGAGCGAAGCGTTGGCTTCGCTCATTCAGCGTTGGTGTCGAGGTTACTGTTGTGCGATTTGCGGTTCTTCTGTTCGACCGGGATGCTCGCCTTGAGCGAACATTGTCATGGCCTGTTTCTGTTTCTCGTCTTTCTCTTTCTTTGTCATGTTGACTAGCTGGGATACTGACCAGTGGTGGCCGTAAGGGTCAGTTAGTTGGCCGTAACGTTCGCCCCAGAACTGGTTGTCCAAAGGCATAGTCACCTTCGCTCCTGCGTCGACGGCTTGCTGCCATAGCTTGTCCACGTTGTTGATGTAGATGTGGAGTGTGACCGGGCTGTTGCCTAGAATATCAGGGGATTGCGTGCCGCCTGGGAAAGTGTCGGATAGCATTACAATCGAGTCACCGATTCGGATGCGGGCGTGCATGAGTTTTCCGTCTGGGACGGCTTGTCGTGCGAGTTCTTTTGCGCCGAAGGCTTTCTTGTACCAGTCAATGGCAGCGGCTGCGCCGTTGATAGCGAGGTATGGTGTTACGGTTCGGAATCCTGGCGGGATTGGTGCTTTCTTGGATTTTGCCGGTTTCTTTGCTTTTGCCTTTTTTGATTTGGATTTAGGCATGGACGGGGCTAGTGAAGCCGTGGACTAAAACCTTGCTAGGCGTTTTTGGGAGAAAGTTGGACTCGTAGAAAGATTAGGACGCCATGTTTCATGGACCTGAAGGTCGCGGCCGGGCTTTCTGCAGTAAGCGAACGTGATGACTGCCAATTGTCTGCCTGCTATTTTGGCCCTTGACTGATTTGGGGTGGTCAAACGGTATGGACGTAGACTCGGGTTGAATAAATCTATTCCGCGCGGGCCTAGGAGTCGATGGGGAGATCCCGCTGGTGAACAATCGGAGCGTTGCTTCTCCTCTAGTCCCCCGAGGGCCGAAAGACATCGACCCTTATCTCTTTTTCCAGAATATGAATCCAAGAAACTTTTGAGCGTGATCTCGACGGGTATCTTTTGATGTAGAAAGATTTCCCTTTGAAGGGCAACGCTTAACGGACGCCAAGCAGTCTTTAGAATCTGCGCTTCGACTATGGGCGAAGAAGACCCTTCAAACCTAACTCCCCTAGGAGGGCCTGAAAAGCTGGGCCCCTCTAATGGAGAAGCACGGAGGGATGCACATAAGCTGCCCGAAGTTGTTCGCGGCAGAATGTTATGCGTGGCTCACGGCCAAATGTGTTATCGAAGAATGTCTAAGGTTGGGGTCGGCGAGTGGATTTGCCCCGACGAACGCCATGGAACTCCCATCAAAGTTCCTAGAGAACGCGTCCCTACTTATAGAAAATGATCAGGGAGTAGACGGGATGGATTTTCCATCCTTCCGTGGTCATTGTCGAGAATCAATCAGGTTCGGAGTGTTGTGACTGCTTCCAGTACAACCTCCTCTGCTTTCTTCAAAGCCTCAGCGAGCTCTGGTCCGCCGAAGCCTGGTCTCCAGTCTCTCCATAATTCATCACTGACAACCAAGAAGTTGCAGACTTCCACGTTCCGATAAACGCCCAAGGCGTACATTGCTGAGGTTTCCATGTCTACGCCCAAGACATCCCGTAGTCGATATTTCTCGATCGTCGTCACCATCTCCCTATAGGGGGCGTCCGTCGTCCAGATCGGACCCGTATACGCGGTAACACCCTTCTTCACACGTGCCTTCTCTAGCGCTCGGACCAATCTCGGGGCTGGACGAAGACCTTCATCGCTCGACAAGTAGTGAGGCGACGTTCCTTCCTCTCTGATGCATGAGGTCGGGATAAAACAGGTACCGACCGGGGCCTCAGGCTGAATACTACCAGCAAGCCCTAATCCTAGGAAGACCCGCGCTCCGCAGGCGATCAACTCCTCCATGACCATGACAGTAGCAGGCGCTCCCAATGGGAGACTAACGAAGGAAACCATTCTACCACCAACCTCTCCGCTGTAAAGGGGAAACCGTGGCCACCACCACGACGGAGAGGGCTTAGCGCTAGCTGTCTTTGCGAGAGACTTTACGGTCCTGAGGTCCCATGAACCTACAACAATGGGACTCAAACCGAGCTGGTCGACTGAAACGCCATGTCGGGACGCCCAGAACTCCACAGCCGCACGAGGCGTGAAACGCTCGCTCATAGCGATTGAGAAAATGCCTACCCGTGATAGGCTTTGCGAGCATTGTTTTCAACCGATGAGCGAAGTCGCGGCTCTGAAATACTCCTTGATTGGCACTCGAACCATCGCACATTTGGCAAGTTCTTTCCAAACGGACAGGCAGAATCGTTCCATCTCGTGATCAGAAGAAGGTAGAGCGGATCTAGTCAGTGAAAGGGTTGTGGGAGCTTGCACGCTTGTTTTCCCTGAACCTGCAACCTAAGCATGGTATTGCTGGTAGTGGAGCGGGGTTCCGGGTTTCACCTTGCTTAAGAACGGCAGGAGCCTATCTAGGGCGTTGATGGAAAATGCTGGATATTCGAGGTCCGACCCCGCCGGGGATCGCGTTTCTCGTCGCTGCGACCTTTTTGTGGTACGGGGTCACGAACAACAACGTGCTGGCCGTAATGGTTGGAGGCGTATTCGTGATGATAGGCGTTGGACTGCAAGTCCTCTACCTCCGCTACAAATATGGCCGGGCGCGCGTAGAAGCGACAAGGTAGACTCCTATTCGTTATACCAATCGCATTGTTAGCTCCCACAGCACTAGCTCCCACAGCACTAGCCTCCGAGTGCTGAGACTATCATGGGCTTTGTTTGCATGGGGCGACATTTGTCAAGGAAAGATAGAAATTCCTATCCAGGGATACCGACAGTGTTAAATTCGTAGGGACGCTTTGGACGACAGATTTCAGTTTAGAGGTGAGAAAAGATTTGAAGAAGTTTGTATTGTCATGTCTTCTGCTGGTTTTCTTCTTGACACTGGTTACTGGAACATCAACAGTGCGGGCTGACTCGTCGCATCAGGTTGTCGGAAAGACTACTCCGTCAGATACGTTCGCTACGACCGACCAGGGCTGTCTCGGTCCGCTTCGAAGCGAGATCGCTCAGGGCCAGTTCAACGGCGTAGGACCCTTCGGTGAACACTTCACCGGGACAGTGGATCCAGGCGCTCACTACGGCACGGCCGGTGAAGCCAACTTCCTGACGACCGTAATAGGAGTAAAAGATCTGAACACGTTCTGCGCATCCATCACCAGCAAAAACTAGGACAACCCCGAACACTCGATATGACCCATCCGATTTTTTCCCATCTGCCTTACTTTGCAGCCACCAAGGGCGGAGCTCTAATGTGGCTTGCGCCCTCGACGTTTCATTGAGGAACATGGAAAAAGAGGGTTTTCCCGGCCTGTTTTTCGGACCGGGGCTGTCTTATGGTAGCTGGTTGGCTTGGATGTTGATTTTGTAGCCGGGGAATGGGCTGAGCGGTCCAGTCCTGCCTTGCTCTAGCCGCTTCCTATCGTGAACAGTTGGGTGGAAGCAGGCTTGTGGTGAGCAGTATGTTTTGGCTTTTCCAGCCCTCCAGTGAGGTTTTCAGGGGCGAGAACGTCAGCGACTAGGAGATGGCGGCCGGATGCTCGTCTAGGGTCTTCGCTGGTCTTGGTCGAGAGAAAAAGAGGGTTCTGGAGAGTCCGTTGGCTTGGGTCTAGAACTTTTCGGGTGGGCTGTAGGATATGAGGGTCTCGCTGGCTGTGATTCCGTTGATGCTGCCTATCTTCTCAACGGACCTTTCCAGAAGCTCCTCAGATGTGTCGGCCCTGAAAGCCGCCAGTATGTCGAACGCTCCAGGTATGACGTGTGCCTCTGCAAAGTTCGGGATGGTCTTGAGTTTTTGGAGAATCGTACTGAAGCTGCCTTTGACTTTCAAGAGAGCGAATGCTAGTGGGCTCTCGCTGTCTGTCTTGTTGGAGCTGTTGATGATGCTCTCGAAGGATATGGTTGTCTGAGTGTTTGTGATGCTTGGGATGTTCCTGATCTTCTCCACGGTGGTGAAGGCCTTGGTCGGCTCGTTGGTTCCCAGCTTGATCACCAGGTCGAATCTTCCCGTTACGGGCGTGCAGGATTCGACATTGGGAATGTGCTCTATCTGGGAAACGGTGTGTGCACGTTCTCCTTTGCATTTGGCGAATATGTACCCTGTCTGATCATTTCTTGCCATTTTTTCTACCGTGGAGAGCATTGATGACTAGGCCTATTTTTTTTCTAGCATACCCTAGACCATGTGCACCAGTAACGTTAGGCACTGGCCGTTGTCATGGTGTTCGAGGTGCCCAAGCTGCCCTCGCTGTCGACTTGAGTTCGATTCCATCTCAGATGCGTTCTAGGGCGGCGAACCAAAGGATGGCGGTACTGAAATAGACGCTTTTAGATAGAAAAAAGTAGACTATTCTTAAGTAGTAAGGAGAGTGTCGGGGCGGGCTTCCAACGGAGTCCCGAAAAGCCTCTTGTTTGCAAATATAACCATGTGTGAGTCTTGCTGAGCCCTACCAAGATTGGTCTCGTCGGTGCAGGTTACTGGGGGACCAAGTTGGCCAGGGAGTATGTGGCACTCTCAAAGGCCGATTCCACTGTTAGATTCACCGCTTTGGCAGACCGCTCGGCTGGACAGATCACTCGTGTCAAGTCGATTCTGGGCTCCTATCATCTGGATTACTTCCTGGACTACAGGCATCTGCTGGGACAGAGCCGGGTAGATGCTGTCCATGTAGCCGTACCCAACGAGCAGCACTATGTCGTAGCGTCGAAGTTTCTACAAAACGGAGTGCACGTTCTTCTGGAGAAGCCTATGGCCTTGACGTCTAGCGAGGCTTTCGACCTTGTGGAACAAGCTACTAGGCAGAACCTTGTTCTTCAGATAAGTCACGTTTTCAGATTCTCCAACGCACTGCAAGAGGCTAAGCGTCTTGTAGAATCCGGGCTGATAGGTAGGACGTTCTTCCTCAACATGTGCTGGTCCAACTACCAAGAACCACCCGATGGAAGGAACATAATCTTTGACCTCGCACCACACCCTGTCGACATACTGAACATGCTTCTCGGTGAATGGCCTGTCGGCGTCAGCGCGACGGCGCGTGCCTATCTCAAGAAGAGTTCAGGGCTTGAGGATACTGCCTTCCTTTCATTGGAGTATCCTAATGATGTGATGGCTAACATCCTGCTGAGCTGGGCTCGGCCGGGACCGAAGGAGAGGTCTCTCAGCATCAGCGGAGAGAGGGGCTCGCTCTTTGTAGACGCTCTTAACGAGAAGCTGACTATCTACGACTACAACAACGGTGCAAGAATCGCCCCAGTGACCCCGAACAATACGATATACGATATGATCGGTCATTTCGTAAAATCACTCTCAGAGCCAAGGCCTCTGCTGAACGGAGGGCTGGTCGGGGCGCATACTGTTAGGGTCCTGGAGGCTTGTGTTCAATCGCTCAGAAGCAGAGCAAAGCTTCAGGTCGCCCCGAACGCGTGATTAAGGTGTTGGGCTACAAGCATTCCAAGCAAAAAAAGGATGCTTATTTTTTCCATGAGCAATCTTTCTTGGGAAGCGGTCAAGGAAGGCTTCCGAGAAATGAAGGCGGGCAAGGTCATGTCCCGCAGAGTTCCATTGGAAGGGGTCTCCACCATCTACGGAATGGGTTCCCACCTAAGGAGAAGATCTTGGAGGGGGGAGAGAGCTTGAGGAGGAGCATGACGAAGAGGCGAGCCGGGCGAAGAGAACTCGGCCACCAGACTAGATGTTGATATGGCATCTGAACATTCAAATATCACACCTCCCGAGTCCTGTCTAGGATGCTCGCTTGGCTGGTAGAAAAGTGGTCCAGACGGAACTGGGAGAGAAGGAGTACGAAATGCTCTCCGCGGTGGCGAGGGACGAGGGCTTGACGATCAAGGAGGCGGCAAGGAAGGCTCTGGTCGAGTGGAGCGTCTCGGAGTTGGACCTGCGCCAGGACCCCCTGTTCCAACTGAAGCCCGTTAGGTTCAAGGAGAAGATTCGGGTGTCGGAAATCGACAGGCTCCTCTACGGGTCCAAGTAGTCCCCGCACGGCCTTCGTTGACACGTCATGGTTCAAAGCCTACGTTGACGAAAGAGACGAGCATCATAAGGAAGCAAGAGGCTTGATGGACAGCGTAGCCACGAAAGAACTGGCTGTAAAGAATCTCATAACCTCCGACTATGTCATGGATGAAAGTATTACACTAATACGTCTCGCTCACAGCCACTCGAAGGCCGCCGAGTTCGCCCGGACCACAGTGAATTCCAGGCTGGTAAAAATCTTGTACATGGGAGAGGAGGTCTTCCTCGAATCGCTTGACCTCTTCGAGAGATCAAAAGACAAGGCATGGAGCTTCACAGACTGCACATCGTTCACCCTGATGAAGAGAACAGGACTATCACAGGTCTTCACCTTCGACCCGCACTTTGAACAGGCCGGCTTCCGCACGCTACCCAAGTAAGAAAGTTTCGCGAGCGTTGACGCAAGTGGATTTCGCGTCCCCCCGAGAAATCTACCAACGAGCCGGGCTTGAGAGAAAAAGGCCGACGAAAGAAAACAGAGGGGGGCGCTCTGCTTCTCTAGCACGGCGAAGGACAGGCGTGTCCCGAAGGCCTCGGACAAGTATGTGAAAGGCTCAATCATACTCCCCAAAGCGGGTATAAGGGTCCTGTCTCGCCGCTGCTAACGCCTGGTTTTCGGCGCGGGCTTTCTTGGATTACCCCTTATCCTGCGGCCGATGATAAACAAGCCTAGCAAAGCTTCTCCCAACGCGATAAGAATCACCTCTTGAGTGGCTAAGCTGAACATTGGGAGGCTGGAGCTGGGCGTTGGCCCGGTAGATGGCTGTGTCAGCCTAACTATGACAGGGCCATAGGAATTGTTTTCAAGGTTCGTTTCTCCTGGCACAGGGAGGGCCATCGCGGAAAGCGCATAT
>VBBV01000041.1 GCA_005883695.1 Candidatus Bathyarchaeota archaeon
TGAAGGATGTTAGCGACTATGGGCTGTGGGAGGCTGGTGTTTTGCCGTAGAAGGTCTTTGGTCCGGCCCGAGTCAAGTAGAGCGGGATGACCACTCCGGCGATTATTCTGATGACTCCGCCTACTCCTCCGACAGTACCACCATAGAGTATCTCTAAGATCCCGAGCAGGATCGAGACGATGTAGATCACGATTCCTGCCATCCAGGCCCATCGTGCTCCAGTGTAGAATCCGACGCCCAGTATTAGGCCTAGGAGGCCGAAGATGGTCACTACGATTGCCAGCCAGGTAGGACCCGTCGCGTTGCCGGAAAAGACGGACGCTGCCCCGAAAAGTGACAACAAGCCTCCCGCAAAGGCGATCGCCGCTATTACTACGACTCCAACTGGCCTCTTGGGCTTCGACTGGGACTGCATGGCTCTTTTCAACGCTCCCTAATGCCGTTGCAATAAGAGTATTCCCGTCGGATTTGTCTGCCTATTCGGCTTCGGAAGAATCGACTCGAAAGAAGAGCCAATGACCGTCTACTTTGCCCACAAGTAGGTTCGAGCAAGTCGCAAAACCCTACGCGGTGTCCTTTTGCGCAAGGGTTCGCAGGGCCAAGCTTCGGCTGAGATTTTGGATTCTAACCATTCTGTCCTAAAGACTTAGATGAGCCATACGGTACTTTTTCTGGTCGGCCTTGATTTCGGGGGACTCGACGAGTTTTTTCATCCCAGTTATCAGGGAGTCTCCGCTGCCCAGAACATTGACGGCGATCTCATCGGCTTCTGTCTGGCTTTTCATCGCGAGGTAAGGCCGCACTATGATTATCCCTGCAAAGAACAGGAAAACCCCCGCTCCGGCGATACCGCTAACCCAATATTTCGAGAGATTCGAAGTTTGGAAATTGGGAATCGCGGAAAAGAAGAACACATTCCATCCTGCAAAGTAATAGCTGAGGCTGGTTACGGCGGATTTGAGGATATGGGATTGCTTCGCATGAGCAAGTTCGTGAGCTATGACAGCATCCTGCTCCTCTTGGTTTAGGGCTCTCAGGAAATAATCGGAGAACATGATGCTGTGTCTTCTGATTCCCATAGTTATTGCACCTACGGCTTTTCTCTTCACCAGCAGAGTTGAGTCGGCGACATACAAGTCGTGGTGAGGAACGCCCACTTTGTCCGCTAGATCATTGGTTCTTGGGTAGAGCGGATTTTCGCGCGGAATAGGGGTGCTTCTTCGATACCAAGACTTACTGTCGTTCCGGAGTCTGAGGACGGCACCGAAAGCAATCGGGGCATCGACGAAGAGGACCACGCCATAGACCTCCGCACTTCCCCAGCGCCAAAGGATGTACCCGCAGACGCAAAAGGCTACGAGCGGAACGCTGAAGATGCCATAAAAAGTAACGGTCTTCAACCCAGCGAACTCTCCGCCCCAAACATTGGTACCCTACGTTGAACCTATCAGGGGTTATTTCAAAAATCCGTTCCCGACGATCAACACATTTCTTGATGAGTGGTTATGCCTGATGTTGCAAGGACCAGAGGGATCGGAGAGACGAACTTGCGAGCTGAGTACGCGGGGAGAATCATTCAGATGGTTAGACTCAGCTTTGGAAGAATCTACTCCAAAGAAGAGCCGCTGACCGTCTACTTTGCCCGTGAGTAGGTCCACTAGTGAAAGTGGAGTTGATACGAGCCGTAAGCTCTAAGTTGACCATTATTCATCAGGCGTCTTGACTTGAGCCAAAGTTCTAGCTCCGAAACGGTCAATGTCGCAAATGCTTCCAAGGTTTCTCGGGATGAGAAAAATCTAGTTAACAGGGTGGGAGTGTACGGATATTTCCTGCAGAGATACTCGGCAACAGTGATCAAGCATGCGGGGTTTCATGTCGAGGAAGAGTATCCGATCACGCTCGGCTACTCATTGGGGCCACAGACCTGCGTTTACGAGAGCTCGGTGGACGTATTAGCTCGACGTCACCATCGAGAAACTGATTATGAGCTGGTTCTTCTTACCCAGTCCAAGCAACGATCCTCGGAGGACTGGTTCTTTCTCCCTGAGATGGGCAAGAGTATTGTTCGGTTTAATCAGGTGAGCCGGTTAGAATCGAAGCCTTTTGTTGTTTCTGATTTCGGCGAGATTCAGCTTTCGAAGTGGCCCGGTCCAGATGTTCCGGTCTGCACGATAGGACGGGAGTTGAGGGATGACTCGACTGATCCGACCACGATTGAGTTCGGACGGCAGGGAAGGGACGCTGTGTACGATGCACGCAGGGAGGCTGCGTTCTCTGTTAAGTCAGTAATTGCTGAGAGCCGTCGTTCTGACGAGGACCTTGTAAAGGAGGATGCTCTCTACTCTGTCTTGGCTGCCAATTCCATTCACATACCTCTAGTTGTGACGGCGGCGAACCTTCACATTGTCGAGTTTGACGCCGCAGATTCCAAGATAGAACCGGCAGCGAACGCCAAGTCTCATGTCGTACCATATCTAATCTACAGTTTTCCACTCAACCGGTACTTGCAGATAGACTTCGATCTTCCAGAGCCAACAGGCTTACACCGGTTGAGTCATCTGAACATTTTCGTCGTAAACTATCAATCACTTGATTCGTTCTTGCGGACGCTGATCAACTATTTCGTCGGTCATCACGAAGAATCCTTCCACCAACCCAGACAGGCTACAGATGCGCTAACATCGGATGGTCAGATTTAGCTTCGGGCGAATCGATTCCAAGCAGGAGTCAATGACTGCATACTTGGCCCATGAACAGCCAGTTCTGACTTAGTGAGCAGTGCTCCCGAATCCAATCTGAAGATCTATTGAGTAGTGGTGACCGGAAGTCCAGGTTACCGTGAACGTGAAGATGTTGCCGCGTCCCGTTACGATTTCAATTATGTATTGACTTCCGCTCGTGAAAGCGAATGCTGAACCATGGAGAGTGCATTGTGGACAACTCGAACCGATACTGAAAGTTGTAGTCGTAGTGCTATTCGGAGCTATTGAAGGGCCGCTCCAATTTGCGAATGCGTATTCGTTGCCGCTTGAGTCCGTGACATAGTAAGTCGTTAGCGTTGCAGTTCCGGTGCCATTGTTCTGTAGATCGACAGCTACCTGCGTGGAATCTTGGAATGCAGTGGAAGTCGGAACTATGTTTTCCACGTAAGCCGAAGGTCCAGCAAACGTGGTCGTGAACTGGTTTCCGCACGATGTCTTGACTGGAATCCAGGTCTCGGAGTTGGCATCTTGGACTGTCGTGAATGTTCCGTTCTGTCCTGCAGCGATTTCTACGTCGATGCTATGCGACTGTGTCCCAAGTGTGTAAGATGTGAGTCTCACCGTTTGTGTTTGTGAGTTGCTGACAGTGACTGTGTAGGCATACGGTACGCTTTGGCTTGGTGTGAAACTTCCGCCCAGTAGACTCGCGCTTTCGGTAGTGCAAGAGGACGCGGAGGTTTGCTGACTGCTGGGTGATCCGGTTGAGAAGAATGCGATTGCCCCTACCGCGATTACACCTACGAGTATTGCAATTACCTTGGTATTCAGGTTCGTTCCATTTCTGGCTCGTGAGCTTCGTATTCAATCATCGTGTAACCGGAGGTTCCACATGCTGGCTCTCGGGACGGCTCAAGTAGCTGCGTCAAGAAGCAATTTTTCTGGTAAATCGCTTCGCAGGAGACTTCGTATTCTTGCAGACTGACTTTGGGCTGCTTCCGCCTGCTGCTCCTCATTAGCTAGGAAACCGTATAGTTCATGAAGTCACTTGGTTAAGACTGGTCTTGGTTTCTTGCTCAGGACTGGCTGATCGGTTCCAACTCTTGTGTGTTGACTTGTTCGAATTCTTCTTCGAAGACGTTCTTTTTCACGATCCAGAGATGATCAGGCGCAACGTATCTTCTAGCAAGTAATCGCCTGTGCTTCCTGCTTCTATGATTCCGCTGCCGGATTCTACTGAGAGCCGTCTGGTTATTTGGACTGCTTTGACTGGGACTGTTCTGTGGTATAGCTTTGCCTTGGCCAGCATTTCTCGTCCCTCTTTCTTAGTGATGATGCCCCTAAAGCTCATGATAGCCTCGGGCGCGCAGGCGGCTATTTATCTTTGGTTTTCGGATCCCATTTTAGCCCGCTTCCGAGACGTGCTTGCGGAAGGTTTCTTTGGCGATCCTTCTTTCTTCTTTGCGGGGGCTTTCGGTTTCTTAGGGGTTAACCCAGGCGCTGCTTCTACCTTCTCTTCCTTTTCCCTAGAAGCTTCGACCGATTTCGCGGGGGTAGCAGGCAATTCTGGTTTTGGCTCGGACCGCTTGAAGACTTCCTGGAAGGCGACCGCGTCTATGTCTGGGAGGAATTTCTGCAGGTCTGATGTCACTTCTTTTTTGGCCACTTGAAGGCCCTTGAGATAGAAGGCCTCTTCAGGGACTTCGATTGTGAGATTGCTTTGATGCTTCTTGAGCGCGAATTTCTCCTTCGGCACCTCAGGTATTCTCAGTGCGATAAGGCTGAGTATCTTTTCGTTCTCGTCTTCCAACACTTTGTCGATGGAAACATCGTATACCAGTGTTCGGCCCGCAAGTGGATGATTGAAGTCGACTTGGACTCGTCCGGCTCCCACAGCACGGACAACGGCGGGTCGTCCTTCGAATTCTACCTGCTTACCTGGGGTCGGGTATTCCTGGTCCTTGAACCGTCTCAAGGGGACTAGCCGCATCTTTCCGGGTTCCCGAGCGCCAAAGCCCTTCTCAGGAGTCAGCTCAACTGTCTTATTCGTTCCAGGGTCGAGGCCAACGAGGGACTCCTCCAATCCTTTGGGCAGCCATCCCTCCCCTAGAATGATGAATTTTGGACCGAAAGTCGAGTCTTCTCGGTGAATATGAGCATCCTTTGCAACAGAGTCGAAGGTGGTGTCGACTGTTTCTCCGCTCTCTTTCACTTTCAGGGTGTAGTTGACTAGTAGGAAGTCTCCTGGTTTGACTGCCATTGTTCTCAGTTCACCTTTCCGGGTAGTCTTGATAGGGTTTCTCTTGCTGCTTCTAACCCTTCGTCGACCTTGGCTTTGAAACCTAGTTCTGAGGTTGCGGATCCTATGGCGCCGACTGTTGTCATTATGTCGGCTGATCCGACGTTGCCCATTATTCCAACTCTGAACATTTTTCCTTTCGCTTTCCCGAGGCTTCCGCCGAAGTCTATTCCATACTTTGTTCTTATGAGTTCCCTCACTTTTCCCTCATCCATTCCCGCAGGGCTGTTTACAGCAGCAACCGTGTGGGATCGGGATTCTTTCTCTGCATACAGCCCGAGTCCCATAGCATCCATCCCGTTGTAGACAGCCTCCGCACATATCTTGTGCCGTTCATAACGAGTGGGCAACCCTTCTTCGAGTATCATGTCGCATGCCTCGTTCAATGCGTAGAGAAGAGTCACAGCCGGTGTGAATGGCGTATAG
>VBBV01000122.1:0-27896 GCA_005883695.1 Candidatus Bathyarchaeota archaeon
GATGATATCCATTCTGGCTGACCTATGCGTCTTCCCTGCGATTCGTCTGGTGCGGAAAGTAATATGCCTCCCAAACCCTTCCCCATCTCGCTCGGTAGACATTAATGAAGTCCGGATGCAGTTCGAGGATGACAAGCATAATTGCGTAGTAGAGTTTTCTCAATCCTCTAGCCTTGTGAAGTTTTTCCCTAGCCCTCGCGAATCTCCAACCAAGATAGTACATTCGGCGTTGCCTACGTTCGAAATCATTATTGCGCACATTTGTCCCAGTCGTCATTGCACGCGCGATTCTAAGTCCGAATTTGCTCATCAAAGCATAGAGGACACGCTTATCATGCACCTCCATCACGCATGCTGGCAGCATGTCAGCATTTAGCAACTGAGCTTCGCATCCCTCGCAATCCATTTTCATGAAGTCAAAATGTAGTTTCAGCATTTCAATGCCAAAGGGCCTTGCCTCAATCTCGGCGCTCCACTTGTTGGCCCGTGAGTTTTCTCTGATTATTTTTGCCAGGTCGGGGTTTGCTTCGACGCAGATCACTCGCTCTACGCCATGGATGAAATAGAACAGGGCTGTCTCGCCGCATCCTGCTCCTACATCGAGGACAGTGGTTCCGTTCAGGCTGAAGGGAGGAAGGTGGTATTTCTTCCACTCCCCCCATTCACCGAAGATGATGTGGAAGTATTCAGGCTGAAGTTTGATCGTGTATCTGCCAATTTTCAAATTGTAATACTGCGGGCTGGAACTGATCAGCTTCCAGTTCCAGGTCACAAACATTCTCTTTAAGAACTGGTGTGGAAGGATTGCGCGGTTGGCAACCAAAAGGAAGGGTTTGCCCCTCCTCGTCAAGCCGATCCTTGTCGGCGCGATCAATATCCGATCAAACCGGATCGGGCTCGCTGCAAAGAACAGATGAAATGTGCGCCTTGGATGCCTCTGCTAACGGCTGTACCGTAGAACACGGTTACTGGCCCGGCCTGACACCATTGTCAGCAATGTCCACAATTTTCTTCTCGAACCTTTCTGGGCTGAACGGTTTTGCTTTTTCCGATATTTCCAGAGGATCGGTGGGTTCCTGAATGGCTTTGCGAATGGTGGGAACAAGGTCGTCAACTGAACTAAAAGTCATGCCTAAACCGAGAGCTTCTATTGTCTCCTCGGGACCAGTATTCTTGGCAACTATAGGGTAACATCCCGCTGATATCGCTGCAACGACGCTCAGCATCATTGCATTTTCTCCGCCGGTGTAGAGGTAGACCTTACTTTCTTCAAGGAGGTGGGGTGCCTGTCCTAGTGTAGCCTTAAGGTAGACCACATTCGCCGGTATTCTCTTCTCGATGGTCCGTGCATAGGCCTCCAAACCTGGCTTCGTTCTTGCCAAAAGTATGAAACGGTATTCGGGAAGTCTTCTTGCAGCTTCAAGAAATATCTCAACACGTTTCTCTGGAATCAGTCTAGTTACCTGAATCACCTGGTCCTTCTTCTGTCTTGGCTGAAACTGAGTGCAAGGTTGTAAGATGAGAGAAGAATTCCGGTATCCATTGCTTCTCAAACGCTCCAGAATACTTGGAGAAAGGGCAAAGTACCAGTCAGGACTCGGAGGCTTAACCTGAAGGATCTTCTTAAGAAAATCGTTCAGTCTTCTTTTTACAGTGATATATCCGTGGGGTAGTTTTTGTCTGGGAAAAGAGCTGGACAAGTAGCTCGCGGAATACTGGAATAGATCCGTTCCATGATATATGAAATGATAAAGACGCGAGGGAACATGGAAAAGAGAAGACTGAGTACAAAAAGTAACATCTGGATCGATTTCTTGAAAGTATGATTCCGTCTTTCTAATGTCCTTGAAATCTTTGATAACTGCTATTCCCGGAATAGATCTGTGGGAAGTGCTAGACTGGATATGATAGCATTCGCTTAGGACCTTTCCCATTCCGGGATAAACCTCGTCGGCCTTTGCAGGGTTGTTGGCGTCAGAATAGAGAGTTACTTTGTAGCCTGCTTGGAGAAGAGCACTACAAACTTGTAGGCAAAGCAATTCTCCACCCATGTAGATCGAGAGGATGGGGTGAATTACTAGAGCCCTCTTCACTCGGACATCACCACCGCAATCTTTGAGCCGTTCCCGGTTCGGATCGCTTCTCTCTCTGGTAAGAAGCTCGAATACAGGCGGCAGCAAACGAAAGAGGTTCTCATAGAATGCACGAGTTAATCACCACGACCCAACTCAATTAAGTCGTGGAAAAGTTGGTAGAACCCGCCGGGATTCGCGAAGCACCGAGGCTCGCTGTGCTCGGACGAGAGAATTCATCGTTTCAAAGGGAGTTTGAAGCTGTTACAGTTTGGTTCCACAGTTCTTGCAATAAATGGCTTCACGTGGGTTGTCAGTCTTGCAAGATCTACACTGATTACGGCCAAGGACAGGTCTTGGTATGGTGAACGTCTTATTCGCTCCTGAGTACAGATTGAATTTGTCTCCGCGCTCGCAGCGGAACCTTGAAACTCGATACCCCTGAAACGTCCATTCTCGCTCGGGTGGGCCGGACACTTCAAGCCCACATCTAGGACAACTTATGCTCATAGATTCCCCGAATACTTCGCCGGTGCAAATCCGATATTTAAGATGAGACGTGACTAAGGGGTTGGGATAGCCTTCACAGTGAGACTTCTCAGCCCCCCAATTCTCTTTTTGATAGAGTTCTCCAACTCCGTAACCACCGCGTGCATTTGTCGTACCGTCATGTCTCCATCGACAGCGACTTCTAAGATGCCCACGATGAACGGTCCGGCCCTTCGCAGTTTGAGCTCCTTGATGCTCCTAACTTGGCTGTTCATGTGAATCACAGATTCTATTTCCTTCGTGAGTTCTGGGTCATGAAACGCATCTAGAAGAACCAGTGAAGACTCTCTTAACGCCACATACGCGACCGTCAAAATGTAGAAAGCAACCAGCATACCGCCAATAGCGTCCGCCCCCTCATGAAATCCAAGAGTGGTTAGGAGAACGCTGCCAAACGCTACGAAAGATGAAGACGCATCCTTTATCGAGTTCTTAGCATCCACATTCAGCGAAAGAATCTTGTACTTCAACGCAACCCGCCTCATCTGCAACGCCCGATAAAGTGATACGAGTCCAGTAACGAGAAGGACTGTTAGAGCTGCTGGCAGAAGGGTAAGAGGCTTCGGATTCAGCAATGCTCTATAAGACCTTAAGAAAATGAACGATGCAGCCGCGACCAAGATCAACGCTGCTATGAGAGCTGTCAAGCTCTCCACCTTGTAATAACCAAACGGGAACCTCTTACTCGGCCTCCGCCGGGCGAAATGCAATCCAGTCCAAACGAAGAAAGATACTGAAGCGTCAGACAATGAATCGACACCGTCCGCGAACAGAGCGACGCTCCCTGTCACCATGCTGAAGATGACTTCAACGATTCCAAGAGCCAAGAGGGTCCATACTGACCGCTGGGCTATCCGCTCGCCCGCCGCGAATCCGGTAGAGTCGTCCTGCAAGTCGTTCCTCTATTCTCTGATCAATCTCAAAGAGTCGAGTTGTTGGAAGGAGGTCTGGACTCCTCGGATTCCCCAACTCATAGTCTAGCGGATTTAAGACAAGCCTAGGAGATAATCACAGCACTATCTATCGCAACGCGAATGGCGCCGGGGGTGGGATTTGAACCCACGAGGGCCTAAGGCCCATCGGATCTCCGCAACCAACAATCTGGCTTAGCAATCCGACGCCCTACCAGGCTAGGCGACCCCGGCCTACTATGCTCAGACAAAATACTCGTCTAAATAACTGTTCAACTATACGAGATCCATTTCAAACGGTTCTCGACCCTAGTAGAGTTCCCACAGACACGTTTGCAGGTCGGGTTTGGAGAAGGACAGAGACGATCCTAATCCGATCAGAGCTTCAGGTGGGCGAGAGTTGACAAAGGTGAAGACGTTCCTCCTTCAAGTAAAGGCCCTTATGTCTGATGATGATACCCCTGAGAGCGGAGAGTGAGTAACCGTCCTTCTGCACCAGACAGTTGCCGTATCGCGATGGCTGAGCATTCTACTCATCGTACTTTCCATAGCATCGCTAGTATCGATTTCACCCGACCTTCTCCATCCCGTTCATGCAGCAGGATTCGTCTACGTGAATCCTCCCACAATTGCAGTAGCAATCTCAGGCACAGTCATCACGGTGCGTGTGCAAGTGGCTGGCGTGGACCCTTTCACCGGCTGGGATATTCAGGTCAAATCCAATCAGTCCGTGATCGATCCCACTTCTCTGTCGATAGAGGGGAACATGCTGGCAGCCAACTACACCGAGAACGTCATTGAGACAATAAATTGCATCAATGGCATGAATTACACCACAAGCCCTTGTGACTCATCTGACGGACCTGGCATCGTGCATTCTGGAGCACAAGGCCACAGAGGCAATCCTCCGACCAATCCTGTCAAGGGGTTGCTCTTCACAATAAACTATACGGTGGCTGGTTCGGGCTCCTACAGTCCCTTAAAGATCCAAAAAGCCATTTTGACTGACAATCTCAAGCTCGTCTCCGTTACACCCCGAGATGGAATCTATGGTATCCCACCGGGGCAAGGTTTCATCTTGACAATCTTCCCAGATTCCGTGAGCATACCCCTAGGGTCCAAAGCAAATGTCACGCTGAACCTTTCAAGCTTCGGCGGCTACTCTGGAATAGCAGATCTTACTGTGAAAACACGGTATCCTGGCCTTTTGCTATCTTTCAATGTGACAAGTACTTCCCTATCGCCGAGCCACCCCAATAATGTGACAATGACCGTCGCTACTGACAACACTTACGAGGCCAGCCATTACACGATCACGGTGTTGGCGACTAGTAACGGGCCTTCTCACACTGCTACTTTGTCAATATCGACAACGGACTTCACAATCACCGCTTCACCTTCAATTCTCAAGATCCATGCCACCGATTCAGGCAGCTCGATTATCACATTTGACACTCAATCCGGTTTTTCCGGTCCAATTCGGTTAAGCGTGACTAAGCCAACCGTTCCCGGACTCACGACATCCTTAGGTGCAATAAATCTGATGATTTCGGCTGGCAGGCCTGCAACGACAGTTCTTGATGTTCACACGCCGGATTCAGCCATTCCCTTCGTTTATCTAGTAAATATTACAGCGACCAGCCAGTCATCATCCCACACGGTAACGATCGTGGTGAAGCCTCCATCGCCAGATTTCAGCTTCCTACTAAGCGGCGCGGAATTCGTGATTCAAGCGGGCGAATCTCGCACATTTACCTTAACAATGACGAGCATTGACTACTTCAAAGGCCAGTTGAATCTTTCTACTACGCCACTGTACTGGGCTAGTGAAGTATTCAATCGTCCTGAGGTTGTCCTTGATTTCGGCAATTCGTCGACCTCGACAATGACACTCACTACTGATGTGAATTCAGCGCCGGGGGATCATAATGTGACCTTGACCGCGCTTGGCACTACACTCTTGGGTACCAGCGTGACTCACGTCATCGTTCTGATTGTGACCATTACTCAGCTTGAATCTTCAAAGACAATACTAGGTATCCAGCCGTTGACCTTCTTTAGCATCATCGGAGCGCTCTCGCTAGTTGCTGTTGTTGCGGCCGTTAGGAAGATTAGGAGGCTTAAGAACAGACAATTCTTGAGCTGACCGAAACCACGACACAGGATCCGGTCATGCACAGTTCGTTCTACTGGATTCCGCAACCCGTTTAAGACTCTCCAAGACTAAACGGACCGCCACGGCTCACGGTTCGACCATAGATTTGAAGTGTGCAGTGTCTGGGACGCTTATTTTGAGATACGTAGAGAGGATAGCCGATCATGCCACCTATGTCGGCAACCTACTGGAATGGGATAATATTATGCCCCTCTCCGTCGCGCATGCCTGTAAAGTCCGGATATCTCAATAGTTTCTTGCGAATGATCATCAATTGGAGAAAGAGAGACCGTTACATTGACACAAGTGAGAGCGGAGAAACGTACGATGCTGAGATGAAAGCGGCTGTTGCCGGAATCTAGTAGCACTAAATCAATTAGGCTCCTTCGACGTATTCCTTTCGAAATACCAAGCAGTATTGGTGCGATCGGTTCCCGACCCAGGCATTGTAAATTCCAAGTGGAAGTAGTCGTTTGTCGTCATGCAACCAGACCCTCTCGTCTTTCGGGATCCATGTCTTGGCCAAGGTGGTTAACGTTTCAAACGCGAGTGGGTAAAGTCGACCCTCTGAGAAAACGTTGTTCGTCACGACCACCAAGTATCCTCCAACCTTCATGATCCCGTACACCTCGTCAAAGATTTCCTTCTGAGCATCTAGGAATTCCTCGTAATTGCTAATGTTTCCAATATCCTCCGGATCGTCACTATAGTTAGTGTCAAACCCCCTCTGCCTGCGCTCGCGTTGCCGGAGGCTGGCCCGCTTCAGCTGATTCCAGTATGGAGGTGAAGTGATACAGAAATCGACCTCTTGAACCTTGTTTTCGACGAGGATCTTTTGCAAACTACGCGAGTTCCCCTGGAGTACCATTTGCTGGGTTTCATCGGAGGTCGGAGCAGCTTCGAGTCTCGACCTGGCCATTGAAGCGTAGCGAGGGTTGATCTCTACTCCGACCGCGTTACGCCCTGAAGCTCTTGCTGCGAGAAGTGTACTCCCGGTTCCCAGGAAAGGGTCAAGGACCCACATGTTCGGTTTAGTGAAGAATTCCACAAACTCGCGGACAAGCGTCTCAGGAAAACCCGCTGGGTGAATCAGTTTCGTCCTGTCTCGCGGTGGCGGGCTATGTCTGAACCAAGATTTCGTGAACTTGATCCATTCTTTTCCCGAGAGATCGTTTAGTCGGTTTACTGGTCTGCGTTTCTTGCGAAGTTCCTCTTTTGACGACAAGAGTTTTATCGGCGTCCTCGTGGTAGAACCTAGGTTTATTAACGGGTTTCCGGCTGCCGTACTTTTCACCTGTGGTAGGTCGGACTCTAAGCCGTCCCCCGCTCCCGAGGTAGCTACTAATAATTGGTAAAGAAGCAAGACAAGGAGAAGGAACTCTCTTATGACGTATTCAAGCACGAACTTGTCCCTAAACACGTCCTCCTCAAACCTGAAGAAGCAAAAGAAGTCCTAGGCCGCTATCACATTAAGCCCTTCCAGCTACCATACATCAAATCAAGCGACCCGGCCGCGCGAACCATTGGCGCGAAACCCGGCGACATCATCAAGGTCATCCGGAAGAGCGCGACTGCGGGAGAATCCGACTTTTACAGATACGTTGTGGAAGATTTTTAAAAACAAAGCTCCTTGAGGGAAATTGAATGGCCGTAACAACCCAACAACTCTGGAACCTATCCAAAGAGTTCATCAAGGACAGCGGCCTCGTCCGCCAACACATCGACTCTTACAACGACTTCGTCGAAAGAGGACTTCAAGCCATCGTTGACGAAGTCGGAGAACTACCAATAGAAATCGGAGACTATCCCCTAAGGATCAAACTTGGCAAGATAGAGATCGGAGCACCCCGAGTAATAGAAGTAGACGGCACAGAGAGATCGATCTACCCAGCCGAAGCAAGAATTCGAAACCTAACCTACGCAGCTCCCCTCCACATGGAAATGATCCCCGTAATCGGGGAACGTGAAGGCCAACCCGAAATGGTCTACATCGGAGACCTACCCGTGATGCTCAAATCAAAAATCTGCCTACTCTCCAAACTCTCATCTGACGATCTCGTAGGCGTCGGGGAAGATCCGCTTGACCCCGGAGGCTACTTCATAGTAAATGGGTCTGAAAGAGTCATAGTTGCACTCGAAGACCTCGCTGCGAACCGTATACTCGTAGATATCGAACACACCGGCGTCAACCCGACCTACAAGGCCAAGATATTTTCAACGACAGTCGGTTTCCGAGCCCGAATTGAAGTCGCCCTGAAAAGTGATGCAGGAATCTACGTAACAATGCCCGGGATTCCCAGCGACATCCCCCTTATGATCCTGATGAGAGCTCTTGGCTTCGAGGAAGATGCCAAGATCGCAGAGCTAGTCAGCACCGATCCAGACATACAGGACGAGCTCGAAGCATCCTACGAAAAGTCATTAGAAGCTAACAATAGCCACGACGCCCTTCTCTATCTCGGTAACCGTCTAGCTCCAGGACAGGTCGACGAGTACAGACTAAAGAAAGCCGAGTCCGTCTTGGACAGAAACTTCCTACCACACCTCGGCAGACTACTCTCCGAAAGAAGAGAAAAAGGACTCTTCCTAACAGAAATCGCCGCTCGCATCATAGAGGTTAAACTTGGAAGAAGAAGCCCTGATGACAAAGACCATTACGCAAACAAAAGGCTGAAACTAGCCGGCTCCCTCCTAGCAGAACTATTCCGAATATCCTTCCGAAACCTCACCCGCGACCTCAAGTACCAGCTTGAGAGGATAACAATCAGACGACACATAGAATTCTCCATAGCTAACGCCATCCGACCCGGAATAATCACCGAAAGAGTTCAGCATGCTATAGCAACAGGAAACTGGGTAAGAGGAAGAATCGGAGTAACCCAGTTACTAGACCGAACAAACTTCGTAAGCACACTAAGCCACCTCAGAAGGCTGCAGTCACCCCTCAGCCGCAGTCAACCCAACCTTGAAGCTAGAGACCTTCATCCAACGCATTATGGAAGGCTCTGCCCCGACGAGACCCCTGAAGGATCGAACTGTGGGCTTGTGAAGAATCTCGCCCTCTCAAGCAGCATCTCAGTCGGAGTCGAACCACGTGAAATGGTCGACAAACTGCGCAGAATGGGCGTAGTCATGATTGAAGAATCCGACAAGAAACTCAGAGCCACGGGAGGTAAGGCCATAGTCGATGGGATATTAGCAGGATACTCCAAAGATCCCGAAACGCTTGCCCGAGAGCTCAGAGAATACCGGCGTGAAGGCAAACTAAGCTCCGAAGTGAATGTCTCATTCCACCCTCCGGAAGCACAGGGCGGACGCCCAGATTTGCATGTCAACTGTGACGCGGGAAGAGTCCGACGCCCATTGATCGTAATTGACAGTGGCAGCCCTCGGCTTACCGAGGATAATCTCATCCAACTCGAACAGGGACGAATCAACTGGCAGGATCTAGTAAGGTCAGGCGTCGTAGAGATGCTTGATGCAGACGAAGAAGAAAACGCTCTCATTGCGATGTATGAACACGACCTCCGAAAAGATCACACACATCTCGAAATCGCCCCCTATGTAATGCTTGGAATTGCTGCCAGCCTAATCCCATTCCCCGAGCACAACCAGTCACCCCGAAACGCATACGAATCAGCAATGGCAAAACAAGCCCTAGGCGTTTTCTCGACCAACTTCTTCACCAGAGTGGACTCGCGATCCCACCTCTTGCATTATCCACAAACACCGATTGTCCAGACGAAACCCATGGAAGTCTTCAACTATCTCGAACGTCCCTCCGGACAAAACGTCGTCGTAGCCATTCTATCCTTCCAAGGCTACAACATGGAAGACGCGATAATCATCAACAAGTCCTCCGTTGACAGAGGCCTCTTCCGCTCTACATTCTACCGAATTTACGAGGCTGAAAGCAGACAGTACCTAGGAGGACTACGCGACAAGTTCGAGATTCCAGAAGCAGGAATCAGAGGATACCGCGGCGACCGCTACTACCGACTCATCGAGGAAGACGGAATCATCTCCCCTGAAGCAGAAGCCACAGGCAACACCGTTCTCGTAGGAAGAACAAGCCCGCCGAGATTCATGGAAGAATACCGAGAGTTCGAAGCAAAAGGTCCAACGAAACGCGACTCTTCAGTAACGATGAGACCCTCGGAACAAGGAACCATCGATCAAGTCTTCGTAACCGAATCCATCGAAGGAAGCAAACTCGTCAAGGTCAAAGTAAGAGACCTCCGCATCCCCGAACTAGGCGACAAGTTCGCGTCACGCCATGGACAAAAAGGAGTGATTGGGCTCCTCGTTCCCCAAGAAGACATGCCCTTCACAGTCGACGGAGTCGTCCCGGACGTTATCATCAATCCCCACGCCATACCGTCGAGAATGACCATCGGACAGTTCGTAGAAACTCTAGGCGGAAAACTAGCATCGCAAATGGGTGAGATAATGGACGGAACAGCCTTCGAAAACATTGGACCCCAAGCTATAGGCGATATGTTGTCCAAGCTCGGCTTCCAGAAGAGCGGGCGAGAACCCCTCTACAACGGGATTACCGGGGAACGGCTTGCGGCAGAACTGTTCATCGGAGTCGTCTACTACCAGAAACTCCATCACATGGTAGCGGACAAGATGCACGCCCGAGCGAGAGGCCAAGTCCAGATGCTCACTCGCCAACCTACTGAGGGCAGAGCCAGAGGAGGAGGATTACGATTCGGAGAAATGGAGCGAGACTGCCTCATCGGACATGGAGCATCAGCCCTACTCCGCGACCGTCTGCTAGAAGAATCTGACAAGTACATCGCCTACGTCTGCGAGACATGCGGCACTCTCGCCTACCACGATATCAAACAGAACAAGTACATCTGCCGGATCGACGCTGAGAAAGCCGTCATCTCTCCCGTAGCAATATCCTACGCTTTCAAACTTCTGGTTCAAGAACTCATGGCTCTTGGAATCGCACCCCGACTGAATCTAGAGGAGAGGGCATAATCATGGCACTCGCAACAATGGAAGAAGCTTACAAGATCATCCAGAGCATACGATTCACTCTATTATCACCATCAGAACTTCGAAAGCTATCCGCCGTGGAAGTTCAAGCCGCGGACACTTACGATGAAGACGGAGTCCCCATTGTATCAGGACTAATGGACGGCCGACTCGGAACCCTCGAACCCCGTCAAAAATGCAAGACCTGCGGCAACACTGCCTCAGCATGCCCAGGACACTTTGGCCACATAGAACTCGCCGAGCCCGTTATCCACGTAAGCTTTGCCAAGCTCATTCACCGTCTTCTCTCAATTACGTGCAGAAACTGTGGCAGAATACTTCTAAGCGAAGAGAAGATCGAGAAATTCAAAGTACGTCACGCAGACCTCAAACAACGACTCAACACTGTCCCAGACGCTTTCCTAGACGAGATCATCAAGGACGCCAAGAAAGCCCAGCAGTGTCCTCACTGCGGACAGAAACAATACCCGATCGAGCACGGCAAACCCACTACCTACCACGAGATCGCTGCCGAGGGAGACGCAGTACGTCTAACACCAAGCACGGTCCGCGAAAGGCTTGAGAGAATTCCTGACGATGACCTGATACTTCTCGGAATGGATCCTAAGGCGGCTAGGCCTGAGTGGGCTGTTCTCCAGGTGATGCCTGTTCCTCCTGTCTCGGTCCGACCTTCCATAACTCTTGAGTCTGGCATAAGGTCGGAAGACGATCTGACCCACAAACTCGTCGACATCATAAGGATCAACCAGAAACTGCGAGAAGCCCTTGAATCAGGGGTTCCAATCAACATCATCCAAGAACTACATGAACTGCTCCAGTACCATGTGACCACCTACTTTGACAACGAAGTCTCAGGCCTACCCCCAGCCAGACACCGATCGGGAAGAGCGCTGAAGACACTAGTTCAGCGATTGAAAGGAAAGGAAGGAAGATTCAGAGGTAATCTGTCAGGTAAAAGAGTTGACTTCTCAGCCCGAACAGTCGTGTCCCCTGACCCGAACCTAGACATCAACGAGGTAGGAGTACCGCTCGATGTTGCAAGTCGACTGACGATCCCAGAAAAGGCAACTGATTACAATCTCGATGAGATGAAGAGACTAATTGCAAACGGTCCTGACACCTATCCTGGATCACTCTACATCGTTCGTCCCGATGGACGAAGAGTCCGACTCGAGTTCGTCACAGACAGGAAGGTTGTGGCAGAAGCTCTGCAGCCAGGTTTCGTCGTCGAGAGACATCTCAGAGATGGCGACATTGTGCTCTTCAACCGGCAACCGAGCCTTCACAGAATGTCCATAATGGCTCACCGAGTAAGGGTGCTTCCGTACAAAACCTTCAGACTCAACCCGACCGTATGCCCGCCTTACAACGCGGACTTTGACGGTGACGAGATGAACTTGCATGTCCCACAAGGAGAAGAAGCCCGAACGGAAGCGCGTCTGCTCATGCAGGTGCAAGACCAGATTCTCTCTCCAAGATACGGCGGACCGATCATCGGAGCAATTCGAGACTCGCTGACCTCTGCTTTCCTCCTCACTCAGAAGTCGACGCTTCTAGATCGCCCAACTATCTCGAAGCTTCTAGCGGCGGCTGGCTTCGAAGGACCCATGCCAGAACCAGCAGTGACGAAACCCGAAGAGAAATGGACCGGGAAACAGATTTTCAGCATTGTACTCCCGAAAAGCTTCAATTTCATTTCGAAATCCAACCTTTCAAGCTACTACAAGTGCGCGGACTGCGACAAAGGAGTCCTCCACGACTGCCCCTACGATGCCTTCATCGTTATCAAAGACGGCGTTCTAGAACAGGGAGTAATCGACAAGGCTTCCATCGGCGCCGAAAAATCAGAGAGCCTCTTCCACCGAATAGTCAAAGACTACGGGGCCGAGGAAGCTAGGACGTTTCTCAACGCGGTCACAAAACTTCTCGATCGGTACATGGTGCTTCGAGGCTTCACCTACGCATTCGACGAACTGGAAATCCCTGCAGCTATCAAGGACAAGATCGCGAAAGCAATTGCCAAGGCGGAAGAGAAGGTCAACGAGTACATCGACAGCTACCGCAAGGAAACCCTGGAACGATTGCCAGGACAGTCACTGGAGGAATCGTTGGAGCTCTACATTATGAACGAGCTCTCGAGAGCTCGAGATGTAGCCGGCGAGTTCGCCGACCAATACTTCCAGATGGACAACAGCGGCGTGATCATGAGCAGGGCCGGAGCCCGAGGCTCAACACTCAACATATCCCAGATGACCGCAAGCGTCGGCCAACAATCGATCCGCGGAAAAAGAATTCTTCGAGGATATCGCGGCAGAGCATTATCTTTCTTCAAGCCCGGAGACGCAGGAGCAGCGGCTCGAGGATTCGTCTACAACTCCTACCGGGACGGGCTTGAACCCATCGAATTCTTCTTCCATGCAATGGGAGGAAGAGAAGGGCTGGTAGACACAGCCGTAAGAACCCAGCAAAGCGGATACATGCAACGACGCCTGATCAACGCCCTGGAACATCTCAGAGTAGAATACGATTCGACCGTCAGAGATTCCCGAGGCAACATAATCCAAATCCGCTACGGAGAAGACGGTGTCGATACGGCGAAGAGCGATCACGGCAAGGCGGTCAACATTGATCGACTGATAGAACGCATCCGGCTTACAATGAAAAAGGGAACCATCGCGACCAAGGAATACGTTGAGGATGAAGTCGACAAAGCGAACAATACTCTCTCACCATTGATACTCAACAAGCTACGGCAGAGCCTGGTAAACGCGAAGCTGCCCAAGCCGGCAGTAGACGAAACCGTACTGGAGGCCATGGAGAATTACAAGCGTGCTCTGGTGGAGCCCGGCGAAGCTGCAGGAATAGTCTCCGCTCAATCCATCGGCGAACCCGGTACACAGATGACGCTTCGAACCTTCCACTTCGCAGGAGTCCGAGAACAAAACGTCACTCTAGGACTTCCAAGACTCATAGAGATCGTGGACGCACGCAAGATCCCATCAACTCCAAACATGACCGTGTACCTGGACGCGAAGCACCGAGCTAGCAGAGAGAAGGCCCAGGAAGTAGCTACGCTGCTTACCCACGCTACGTTAGGGGACATCGCCAGCACGTTCGAGTCCGATGTCACACGGATGAGGGTCGATGTGAAACTGAACCCGCAGGCGATGAGGGAAAGAGAGATCACGGTCCAAGACGTGCGGGATGCAGTGAAGCCGGCGAACTGCGAGGTCAAAGTCGAAGGATACCATGTGGAGATCAAGTCGAAGGAGCTTGAGATCCCGCAGTTCAGACGATTGACCGGCAAACTACTCGTCTACCATGTCAAAGGCTTGCCCGCTGTCCGGAGAGCTCTCGTTATCGAGGAGAAGGGCGAATGGATAGTCAGAACAGAGGGCTCCAGCCTCGCCTTGGCCTTCGAAATCCCAGGCGTTGATACAAGCCGGACAGTCAGCAACAACATCAACGAGACGGCCGTCGTTCTCGGGATCGAAGCAGCCCGCAACGTAATAATCAAAGAAGCGCTAGGCGTACTGGAGGAACAGGGGCTGGACGTGGACATTCGACACGTGATGCTAGTAGCCGACATGATGACCTCGTCAGGCGAAGTTCTCCAGGTCGGACGCCACGGTGTAAGCGGAGAGAAAGCGAGCACACTTGCCAAGGCAGCCTTCGAGATCACGATTCCAACCATCGTGGACGCTGCCGTGAAAGGAATCGTAGACACTCTCAGGGGAGTTGCGGAGAACGTGATCGTCGGTCAACAAGTACCAATGGGCACAGGTCTCATAGAGGTCTCGATGTCAATGTCGCGGAAAGGGAGCAAGTAGACCCCCAGTTGGACGTGAACAAACAGATCCGTATGGCCGTCAAGACCGGCAAGGTCGAGTTCGGAAGCAAAGTCGCGCTTTCTAGTGCCTCCCTCGGAAGGGCTAAGCTGTTGATCCTCGCGAGCAATTGTCCTGCGGATTTTCGCGAGAACATCGTCTATGACGCGGAACAGTCAGAGGTTCCAGTCTACGTTTTCCAAGGCAGCAGCCTCGACCTAGGTGCGCTCTGCGAGAAACCCTTTCCTGTTGCATCAATGGTCGTTAGGGAACCTGGTGATTCTGAAGTCCTGAAGCTGGCTGAGAACAAGTGATGCTCCAGCCCAAGATCAAGCTAACCAGTGAAGAAATGAAATACATGGCCCTCTTCGAGAGCACCACAGGCGCGACCACACAGGACTGCGTGATCGACGAGAAGCTAGGACGGATCATCTTCGTAGCAAAGCCCGGCGACATGGGACTCGCGATAGGCAAAGGAGGCAAGAACATCAACCAGCTGCGCCGCATGACAAGCCGGCAGATCGAGGTAGTGGAGTATGCGGAGACCCCTGAAGGCTTGATCCGGAACAGTCTATCGCCCGCGAGGATCAAGGAGATCCGGGTAACGGAAAGGCCTGACAAGAAGATAGTAGTGGTTGAGGTAGACGCCCAGGATAAGGCGATAGCGATCGGAAAGAACGGCAGGACTATTGACAAGACCCGTTTACTTGTGAAGAGATACTTCGACATCGATCATGTAGTCGTCCAATAAACAGACTGTTTCCACGAGCTGAAACACTTGTATTCGCGCGACTTGTTGCAGGTCTAAAGAAAGCAAGCGCAGTGCTTGAGACGAGAGACAGTTCCAGAAATCGCCCATAATCAGCCCTGATCTCGAATCGGGGCCCTCTCCAGACTCTCCCCGAGAAATCGTTCGGGGCACGCCGAAAAAACGGCGAGTTTCACCTTCGCATCCAAGCTTGAATCGTGCCCTGAATCCCGCGACTCGCTAGGAATCAGTGCCAGACAGCGAGTGGCCTCTAGAAAAAAGGAGGTATTAGTCAAGTATCTCGCGACGCAAGAGTGGTTTCCGAGAGAAGTCCTAGCGCAGTTTTGAGCATAGTTTTTTATCAACAGAACAACAGCCGAGGCGTCATGCCCCATCACAGATACAAGCTACCTGACCTTCCATATGCGTACAACGCGCTTGTCCCGACCGTATCCGAGGAGATAATGCGGTTGCACCACGACAAACACCACCTTGCCTACGTGAACGGCGCCAACGCTGCCCTGGACAAGCTCCAGAAAGCCCGTGAGACCGGCTTCGCCGGCGTCGATGTCAAAGCGATCGAGCGAGACCTCGCTTTCCACGGTTCGGGCCACACCATGCACAGCACCTTCTGGCCCAACATGAAACCAGGAGGTGGAGGAAAACCAGGTGGAAAAATAGCCGACCAGATCAACACCGACTTCGGCAAGTTCGAATCGTTCAAGGAACAATTTAGCACCGCCGCCAAACAAGTCGAAGGCAGCGGCTGGGCCGTCCTAGCCTACGAACCATGGACACAACAATTGATCACCCTCCAAGCCGAGAAACACAACGATCTAACCGTCCAAGGAGTAGTTCCGATCCTCGTCCTCGATGTCTGGGAACACGCCTACTACCTACAATACAAGAACGACCGCGCAGCCTACGTAGACGCCTGGTGGAACGTCGTCAACTGGGACGACATAGAGAAGCGACTAGAAAAGGCCAGACGTTAACTCCTCTAAGTCCTCCTCCTCTTCCTTTTTCTTCGCTACAACCACAGCCTTCAAGGCCGCCTTATTGATCTTGACCTTGGAGGCAGGCAATGGCCTTCCATGTCCCGGACAGATAATCTCCGGACCCAAATCCAACACCCGTTTGACGCTCGCCTCGGTCTGAGAGATACTCTCCATCAGCAATGGCTCTACAAGTCGGCCTCGTCGAGCCCGCAAGAGATCGCCGACAATAGCCACACTAGGCTGGTTGAGAAAGAGCGTAACTGAACCTTTCGTATGTCCCGGCGTCCAGACCACAGACCCGTCCAAACCCACCCCGTCCAAAACCGACTCTTCATCAGCGCCCAGATCCACGTGCGCGGTCTGGAACTTGATGATACGAAACAGCTTCAACGACCAATATTCAAGCGTCGTCAGCTTTCTCACCATTCTTCCATAGAGGCTCCAAGCTCTCGGAGCCGATATCACCAGCGTCCCAGCCGCATAGGGCTTCTCGAAGGGATGAGAGGCCAGCTTAGCTCCGGTCTGCTTTTTCAAAGCGGCCGCACTTCCAATATGATCCAAGTGCCGGTGCGTCAACAATACAAGCTTCAAGTCCGAGGGTTTTCTTCCCAGCTTGGCAATAGTTTTGAGAATTCCCTTCTCACTACCAGGCAATCCGCTGTCTACTAACACCAATCCTTTGGAAGCTTCAACGAGGTATGTGTTAGCTGCTCTCGCTGGAACCCTGTAAACCCCCTCTGCAACCTTGCGCACTTACAGCAACATCCTTTCCCCGCAGTTCGAATCCAGTGTCTTCTCTCTAGAACCCGTTCGGCCCACGTCCTACATAGCTTCCACACTTGACCTGACCTAAGCTGATTTAAGAATGGTGAACCGATGGAAGGAGGTCCACGGTCCACTCTGACACGTTGAAAGAGTCCGTATCGGCTAGCGAGTATTGAGTTTCTCTATTTCCTCGACCTGCTGAAGAATCTCCGCTATGGAACAAGGCATTAGATCAGGCCTCCCCATATAGGCGGCCGCGGTAGCATTCGCGAAAACTAGCCGTTCTCTATGTTCCAATCCCATACCCTGGGCAAAAATATCCCCCGCGTTCCATGCATCCCCCGCACCAGTGACCTTCAACGGAGTTGTACTGGCACACAAGGCTCGTTCTCTCTGGCCATCGATGAAAGTTGCAGAAAAACCTGCGGTGTGAAGATCGACCCGGACCCCGAGCATGCTGAAGACGCTCGCAGCTTCAAAGAGAGGGTTCGCATCCTCGCCTTCAATCCCACCTGTCTCCTTTCTGACATCAGCCGCCAACTGCTGCAACTCGTTCTCGTTAACGCTCAAGACATCGACCAATCCCTGGGTGAGAACCCGCTCGTTAAGCTCCGGAATCTGACTCACCTTCGACGTCGGGTCTCCAGGGTCGAAGAACGTCACGGCCTTCCCCTCGTTCCTCGCGGTCTGAAACACTTGTTCAGCCAGCTCTGTCCCCTTCAGGTTCTGGTTCCAGTTGAAAACACAGACAAAATCAGCTTCCCGGATCAGCTGCATATCACTCTCGTTCAGTTTCTCTGGGCCGAAACTCACTAGGGACCCGGGATCGCTCGCCATGATGTTGACTCGTCTGCCCGAGTGCTCCGCCTCGAAGGCGAGAGTCCTCGAAAGCGTTCCCCTGCTGCTAACATGAGAGAGGTCTACCCCCTTCAGAAAATGACCTAGAGCCATCTCGCCGAACTCGTCTGTCTCGATAATCGGGACCACGTTGACCTCTAGGTTTGCGAGCTGGGCAGAAAAGTTGGACGCGTTCCCGCCCCTTCCGACAAGGTGCTTCCAGCCGAGGAGGTTCCCCCCTCCCCTTCCGGCCACATCAACCATTGCGCTAGCCATCTCGTCAAGTTTGCCTGGAAAAGCGAGAACATAGTCCAGATAGAAGTCGGGCATCGCGACAACCTTGAACCCAGGCTTCTTCGCCAGTTTTTCCTTCAGCGCAGACTCGAGTCGTGACACCTATCCGCCACCGGAACCCAGTGATATTTTCCTACTATTAGTTGATAAGGCTGGGCTAGAGGAGAACAATAGAAACGGCCTAGTCAAATGTCGCAGGGACAAGAACGCGCCATAACCCGTCGCAAGATCCAACAACTTGCCTTACGAATCTATCATACCGCAAGGTTCGACACGGAAACCATTCGTGAGCTCAAGGAGGACAGAACCGCAACCGGGCAGGCGGTCGCAGTCTTACTCCTCGTCGGACTATCATACGGACTCGGATTCAGCATCTTCAGTGGGCTTCAACACAGCAGCTTATCACTTGACTATCTGATCTCAAACACGTTGGCCAACATGATCATCACTGACTTCGCGGCCTTCATCTGGTCGGCAACAGTCTTCCTCGTCGGAACAAAACTGTTCCAAGGCAAAACAGGCTACTGGCAACTCGCCCGACCCTTATTCTTCTCCACAGCTCCAGGCATCCTCTTCATCCTTATCGCAATACCATTCTCACCCGTGGTAGTAACAACGGCTATCGTTGCCGCAGCATGGATCGTCTGGGGAGAATTCGTCGCCTTGAAGAGTGCGATGGGTTTCAACACGCAACGGACGCTCCTGACATCGGTTGTGGGCCTGCTAATCCTCGCTTTCATTCAGATGACGATCTAGCCATCAGTTCGGAGAAACCATCAGCATGATCGTGCACAGTAGATCTTCCCAAGGGAACACGAAGGCGACAAAGAGCTATTTTCCCATGAGTTGATAAGTGTCGGGACAACAAGATACGAGAAAAAGGAACCCTGAATGATGACCTGGCCCTTTGCTACCAGACAAGACCTCAACCTCAAAAGGATGGTATCCCGAATGTTTAAGGCAGCACGACTCGACGGTGATACCTTCAGAGAACTGAGAGATGATGCAAGCACCACTGTTCAGTCGGTCTCTCTTGTAGTGATAATCGGGCTATGCTTCGGTGCAGGTTTGGGCTTCTTCGGCTTTTTCGTCGCCGGAATATCTGTCCTTGACCTGTTCACAATCACCATGATAGGTTTGTTCTCCGGCATCATCATTGCCTTTGTCTGGTCAGGCACAACCTTCCTGATCGTCACGAAACTCTTCCGGCGAACAATGAGTTACTGGGGGCTCGCGCGTCCCTTTTTCTTCTCATGGACACCAGGGCTTCTGTTCATCTTAATATCTAGTCCTATCCCCGTAATTTCCGAAATCATCCGGGCCGCGGGAACCGCTTGGATAGGAGTAGCAAGTGTGTTCGCAGTCAAGCATGCTGCAGGATTTAGCGTTCAGCAGAGCATGCTAACGTTCATCATTGGCGTATTAGTCCTAATCTTCATCCAGTCCCTCGTTCCATTGAATTGACTCAACACGAGTATATCTTTTCGTCCCTGTAACATCGTATTAACACCTGATGACCAAGGATAGGAACTCCGAACCGGAAAAATTCATCTTAGTGCTTAACTCCCAGAGTGCGGAGATGCGGTAGCCCTTGGAGCAGAGGCCCTATACTTACTGAAAATCTCCATGGCTGGATCTTTAGTCATATCATGGTCCTTGTAGAGATGGTCTTGCAGTTCGTAATAGGTTGCGAATGTCCTTTCGATACCCTTCACCGCGCAAACAAAGCAGAGAATCTTATCCTGAACCATTTCTCAGACACGATTCCTGATCGAATGAATTACTTCCAGCCACCTGGATAAAAAGAGACTCTATCAATATCTAAATGAGAAGTTAACTACGTCGCGCTACGGTGGAAACCGAGCAAAGAAAGTTGACCGACAAGTCTGGGGGCTTCATCAAAGATCCCATTCATGGCTATGTCAGGATCAGCCGGTCTGAGAGATCAGTGATCGACACTGAACCCCTTCAAAGACTCAGGCGCATACGCCAACTTGCCGGTTCAGAATTCGTCTACCCGGCCGCAAACCATACACGGTTCGAGCACGCTATAGGCGCGATGCACCTAGCAGGCGCTCTGTCAGAGACACTGCCAATAGATCTCTCTCAGCACCAGCAGAGACAACTGCGCCTGGCCGCGCTACTTCACGACATTGGACACGGTCCCTTCTCACACGTGTTCGAGCCGCTGATGGCAAAATACCTTGGCAAGAATCACGAGGACTTTGTGCCATGGCTTGTAAACCAGACCGAAATAGCTGAACGGCTTGAGGCCGCAGGATTCAACGCGAAGACTTTGGGTCGATTGGCGATTGGAAAACTGAGAGATAAGAAGCGTCCATACCTAGACCAGATAATCAGTGGTGGCGTCGACGTTGACAAGATGGACTACATCGTTAGGGATTCCTTTCACACGGGAGCCGGATATGGCTCAATCGACGTTCATCGCCTCCTGTACACGATGGATATTATAGATGGCAATCTTTCAGTTGATGGAACAGCCGTAGCAACACTCGAGAGCTTCCTCCTTGCACGATTCGAATCTTTTCGGACCATATATTTCCACAGGGCGTCTAGAGCGGTTCAGATAATGATGGTCAAAGCCCTGGAGGCGGCTAGAAATGAGCTCCACCTATTGGATTTTGATGGACCCGAAGATTACCTCAAACTTGATGATTACAAGGTATGGACCGAGCTGAAGGAGTGTAAGAAGTCCAAGAAGATCATGAATGACTTGGAGGCTAGGAGGCTCTTGAAATGCGCGTACGAACGGACCCTGTTTTCCAGTGAAGCGCTAGTTTCCAACCTGTTTTCAAGCGCAGACGTTCGAGCAGATATTGAAAGACAGATTGCCCGGAAGGCGAGGATTGCAGAGGAGGACGTGATCATCGACGTGCCTACCTTGCCATCAGTCCCTTACCAGCAGACTGCAGATATGCAGCCCATGGATGTACCCGTCTTCAAGCGCGTTCCTTTGGGAAAGAAACAGATTGTTCCTTTAGCCGAGGTTTCGAGGATCGTCGGAGTTCTCCAGACTTTCATGAAAATGGTAAGAGTCTACACAGGAGAGGCCTACCGTCCTAGAGTCGAATTGGCAGCGCACCAGATCCTAGGGGACGCCCAAAGTTCATGAAAGACAGCCCGCTGATGCTGATTCGCGCGCCTAATCCTGTCACTTCCTCGGAATTCTACAAGTTACATCAGCACTTTATTTCAACCCCTGAATTGACTTTGATATCCCGAGAAACCGTGGTGTCAATCCTGCCCAAGTTCATGCAAACACTTGACGACGTAATTTATCGGGAGCTGGAGAAGATGGCGAAACGGAGAGGAATAACGATCCAAGAATTAATCAGGGCGGTTATAGTACCGGAGTGGATCAACGGACACAACGGCGGGGACGCAAGGGATCCTCCCGCGACCAAGCTGAATAATTGGCGCTAGTTTCTACGAAGCCTAGAGCCAACACTCCAGGCGAAACCACACGCGACTGACAACACGTCAAAACGTCTTCTTTCCTATTAAAGAATCGCGGAAAGCAACGACTAGGTCGCGTTGTTACAGAGAGGATAACGCCAGCCTAATCTCTGTTTTTCTCAGTGAGAAAGATGTCGAAAAGTAAGCCAACATACTCGACTACTGTGCAAAACATTCTCTCAATGATTACCCGCAGGATGACGATTCGATGAGCGTTGAGAGGTTGGATGATACTGTGGCGGCGATTGCCTTCGCTGCTACAGTAATCACCATCGCACTAGGTTTCCTCCTCAATCTTTAGAGGAAGCTGTGTCGGTACCTGGCTCAGATCTAGCCTTGTCAAAGAGGCTCGCGTAGAGGCGCAGTGCCTCACCTTCTGGGAGTTTTGTGTTTATCGATACTATGCTCATCTTGTTGTAGATTGCCGCAACCCTCTCCGATAGGGCCCTCGCGGCGATCAGGTATTTCCCTCCGAGGAGAACAGAAGAGGTCCCTGCTCCTCCCTCGCGCAACCCCGGGGTCGAGACGGCCAAAGTGCCGATTTTGATTGTATCTTCGTAGAAGAACGCCAAGACCGCGTTTTCCATCGGAAGGATGCTCACCTTGTGGACCGCGCCGTTCCTTTCCAGACTTGCTTCGAGCAAATCTCCTTCAACTAACTCCTTGTATTCTCCTGTTACGAAATTGAAGGAAACGGGGGAGTTGCCTCAAGACTAGCCTGCAAATTAGGGGAGACATTTTCTCGGCTAGGTAATGTAGCGATCCTTACCTTCCTCAGGCTTCTCCTCGCCCTCCTTGGACTCTTCAACTTCCGCGTGTCTGAAACGTTCCATCTTCTTGCGCATGTCCTCAATCTCGGTATCCAGCTCCTTCAAATCCACTGGGATACTTACGAGACCGGTCAACATTTGAATGACAGCCCTCGCTGCCTCCAAATCCGGGTAAGCGCCTGTTGTCGCTCCCAAGAGGCCCGCGCACGATAGATTGCGCTGCCGGCCTATTCCAAGAATCACGCCCGCGGCTCCTGTGACTGCGCCGCCCTTTGCAAGCTTTGCTCCCATTTTCCTCAAACGTTCTCCGAGCGCAGCTTCTCCAACAACAGCATATACAGCTCCGACGTCGTTTCCGGAGCGTGTCCCGTATCCACCCATCGTGTAGACGGCCTTGCATCCAAATCGTTGGGCAAAGTCGAGAACGATGCTTGCGACTTCATACTGTCCTGTTACGCTTGGCTGGGCGTCTCCTGTGAGGAGGATGACGTTGGGGTCTCGCTCACCGTAACCGTAGAATTCGTATCGTGGGAGAGAGTATGTCCCATCTTCTGAGATGTTGATGCCGAGGTTGCCGTCGGGAAACAGTAGGTAACTGGAGTATAGTTCGCCTATTTTCTTGGGTTTGAGTTTTTCGATGAAATAGTCGGCCGCGACCTTTCCTACGTAGCCGAGACCAGGAAGGCCTTGAATCAGAACGGGTTCCTTTAGTTCGACTTGTGCAAGCTCATGTATCCTAGTGTCGCCGAGCGTTTGAGAAGCCATGAAGCAACGCTTTCGGGCTCTCGCGGGCTTTGTGGCTTATAGTTATTTCGCAAAGCTCTGCCCAAGACCGGGTCGCGGGCTCGAATCTTTGCTCGTTCGACCGATTCCTCAAGGGAAGGAATGGGCTAATGTTCGCCCTTCATCGTGGAACCTGATGGGACCAGAGCCTTCAGCTGCGTGTTTGCTCTCAAGAGTTCCCCAGTGACAACATAGTACGCTCTGCTTCCCAGCGGCAGGAATTTCAAAGCCTTCGATAATTGTTTGATGTATATCTTGAGTTCTTGTGGGTCGTGCCGTTGTCGAGGCTGGGCACTATGCGTTTCAAACTCTTCGCCAGGAGACTTGATTGTGAGCCATTCCTTCCTTCTCGGCACGCCTAATTCATCTACGGGTTCCTTCATCATAATCACGCGTAATGAGTATTCTGTATCTGAAACACTGGCTGTACCGGAATGATTTGGAACCCTTACGGGGTATTAGAGAAGGGGGATCAAAATTCCTCCACGGACTGATGACAACATTTTTGCAGAGGGAGAGTTAAAATAGAGTGAATCGCGCTTGCACGTCACTTCAGACTAGAAGTGACATTCGTGAGCTGTGCACCATTCGTCTCATCACCGCACGATGTTGTGAAGAAGATGCTGGAAGTTGCAAGGGCTAGCAAGGATGATGTTCTCTGTGATCTTGGCTGTGGGGATGGTCGCATCCTGACTACAGCTGTCAAGGATTTCGGTATCAAAGCCGCTGTTGGTTATGAGATTAGAGAGGACCTGTTCAAACAGGCCTCTGGGGAGGTTGAAAAGCTGAAGCTGGTTGAGAGGGTGCGGATCTTCAATAAGGACCTGTTTCAGGCAGACCTGAAGGATGCAACTCTGATCACCCTGTATCTCACTACGTATGCTAACGAACGATTGAAGCCTAAGCTGAGATCAGAGGCTCGGCCTGGCTCGAGGATTGTAAGCCACGATTTCATGATCAATGGCTGGAAGCCTTCTAGGAAGGAGAATTATAACGAGCACACGATCTATGTCTACTCGATTCCCGACGCCTACTCGATCTAGGGCTCGTACCCAATCTCGTCGAATCTTGAAGAGAGAATAACCGCTCCCAGCTCGACTGTTCTCGGCATCTCCTCAGCTGTTGTTGTCATACTAACGATGCCGTTCCCGATTCGTACGATCCTTCCTATCGACAGCAATACTCCCTTCTCATCGAGTAGCCCGGCAAGAGCTCCTTCGTATGTTGAATCTCGATCGATCCGTTGCTGCCTGGGAGCGTTGAACATTCTGAGCTTGATGGTGTTGAGTCTAAGATCCAGATGCTTGGGGTTCTGGAGAAATCGTCTGTATCCTTCTTCCCTTGTCTTCTTCCTTTCTTCTCTTGTTCTTGTCCGAGCGAAGCTTGAGGCTTCGAGCCGCAGCGTCGGAC
The DNA here is from genome assembly GCA_005883695.1 of Candidatus Bathyarchaeota archaeon. The sequence goes on from VBBV01000122.1 coordinate 24,607, forward strand.
ATTGTTGCAGATCAAGGATATGATCTAGCTCGTGATCAAGGCTTAGGCCAAGGACGAGATTTGGTTGTAGGCTGTTTAGGAGTTGGAGCTTGTGCTCGATGGCTTCATCTTCTCTCAGCCAACCGTCGGTGTTCAAGATCGTGGTCTCGCTTCCTGTTGAGAGCTCGTCTTTGAGATGGGCGATTGATTGTACGAGCTTGTCTGGGACTGAAGAGGGGCTGGTGTCGCCGATGAAATATGATCTTTCAGGTCTTAGCTCTTGGAGGCTGAGGATGTGCTTGGAAACGGTTGAGGAACTGGTTGTCGTCGGCGGACCGATGTCTGCTTGTCCAACATCTCCATCGATGATACTTGTCCGAACTCTATGGTCAACGCAGACGTTAGCGAGGTAGGTGCAGAGTGTGGATTTTCCAGCGTCGACATCTCCCATGACAACAGCGAAGCCTCGTGACCCTCTGAGGACATCCGCGGCGTCCCGCCAGCTCGGGGGAATAGCAGAACCGTGGACTTGCCTGCAGACGCCTTGCTCTCCAATCCTGACTTGAAGCACGGCGTCCGTGTCCGTCTCTATTGGTATTCTTCGATGTTCTAGGACGGCTATTGACTCGCCGATTCTGATTGGGGCGGCGAGTGACATGGCTGTTCCTTTTTCCAGAACTATGGATGCAGGGCCGTCGATGAGAAGGGTCTTCTCTTTCTGGAGCCGAAGTTGGGGGAAGTATCTTCCTCCTAGGCAGAGTTATTCAATCTGGGCAAGTCTCGGTCTCCTCAGACTGGTTGGTTCTTGGTTATGGAGAGGCTGAGCACGGGGACGAGTGGTCTGGACCGGTTGTTGAAAGGCGGTTTTGCTCTCAGACAAATCAACCTGGTCTACGGGGAGGCGTCGACTGGGAAGACGGTCTTGGCGATGCAATCCGCACTGGAGGCCGCGGCGAGGGGCTTCAAGGTTTTCTTTGTCGACGCTGATCTCTCCTTCTCGGCTCAGAGGCTAGAATCCCTGGTACGAGGGGAGGAGCTTGCTGAGAACATCTTCGTGTTTCAGCCAGAAGAGTTTCGAGAACAGACTCGGATAACCGAGAGCCTTGAGGTTCTCTTGTCTAAAACTCCAGCTTTGTTGGTGGTTGATTCCGTGACGGGTCTCTACCGTGCTGATCTCGAGAAGCCTGGGACGGTTTTTGTCCACAATCGTGAGTTGAACAGGCAGCTTGCCTATCTTTCCGATCTCGCTTCAAGATTCGAGCTTACTATCTTGTTGACTGGACAGGTCCACAGCCAGCCGAGTGGAGGGAGCTGGCTTATCGCGCCAGTTGCCACGAGGACGCTGAGGCACTGGTCGTCTCTCATCTTGAGACTGCGCCCGACTCCAAGACATGATGTGAGAGAATGTCTCCTCGAGAAGATAGATGGTAGAGAGGCTAGGGGTTCGAGGGCGCTGTTCCGGATAGGCGAGAGTGGGTTAGAAGATGTGTAGCGTTTGGTTCATAACTGTGCCATGGCGGACGGAGCAGGCTCAAGGCTCTAGGCGATCCAATCTGGGAATATTTCTAGACGCGTTACTGTTCATCGGGCCTTCATACGTGGCGAATGCTGCGCCTCTTCTCCTAGGCGGTGGTTCTCCGCTGGATGGGGGAAGGAACTTTCTTGATGGAGAGAGGATTCTGGGTGCGCACAAGACGGTTCGGGGATTATTCGCAGGGATCATAGCTGGTTCCGCGATAGGGCTTGCTGAGTCACCGGTCGACGGCCGCCTTCTGCTAGGCGGTTTTATGATCGCGTTGGGAACGGTGCTCGGGGATCTGGTGGGCGCCTTTCTAAAGAGGCGTATCCGGATAAAACCGGGCGGTCCGCTGCCGATCGTGGACCAGCTGGATTTCGTCCTTGGAGGACTCCTCCTCGGAAATTTGGTCTTTCCGTTGAGTTTGCTATCGATCCTTGTTGTTGTACTGGTGACTCCGCCTATTCACCTAGGAACGAATTACGGAGCGTACTTGCTCGGAATCAAGAGGACACGTTGGTAAGCCTCAAAGCTAGACGCTGCTTGGATCTGCACAAGTCCTAAATGCTCTTCTTCTAACGAACTCACTTACTAGAAATGTCAACTCCTGCAGCAACGAAGAAGAGCAGGAAAGGCCTTCTGGTTCTTCTGGTAATCGTAATTGCTGCTGTTGTTCTTGTAATTCCTCCAGCGCTGGCAGGGGGCTTGATGGTCCCGGTTTCCAAGGTGGTCTTCGGCGAGACCACAGGGTCGCTTTCGGCAACTCAGGCGACCGCGAATGTCTCATTGGTAACAGCGTACGAGTACTATTTTTCGATCAGGGCAGGGGGAATGTTCAGAACAAGCGATACAAGCGTGTCAAATTCGAACGGCAACACGACCATCACGATAGATCTGAAGCTGACTAATCCATCTGGTCAGACGGTGGACCTGGGAAATACCAATATCAGCGGAGGATTAGGCACGAGAGCGCATACGATCTACTTGTCAATCGATCAGGGAGTCAGGATCTCTGGTTCTTACACGCTCAATATCGATCTTACGGTTCATGTGACTGTTCTTGGTATCCTGGGAGCCAATGTCTACACAAAAACCGTAATTGCCACGTTCACCGTGACTTAGCGCGCGATAGCTCCTCGGGCACTCTTTGCGTCGCGAGACACGGTCGCTAAGACCCCCTATTTTCCAAAAACCATTTCCTGTCCGGCACTAGTAATGGGCGAGTCAGGCGATTCCGGGCGCAATCTTGGCTGGGACGACAATGGAAAGATGGCGACAATTCCGAACGAATTTCGGGAGAGTCAGGTGAGCGCTCCCGGATTCTAAATCAGGGCTGATATTGGGCGATTTCGTGAGACGTAGGTTTCATGTCAACCGCTCTTGGGTCGTAAAGTCGTTGAACAATACCCCCTTTTCTGGAGAGGTCCATCGCTGTCTGGCAGGGATTCTAGGCGAGTCTCGGGATTCAGGGCATGGCTCAGGCTTAGATGGCTGGGCAAAACTTGGGGTTTCGTCGCCCTGCCACGAACGGTTTTGAGGGCAGTCTAGGGAAGGGCTCTCAGATTCGAGAACAGGGCTGATTCTGGGCAATTTCCTCCATGCTCTGAAGACCCAAAGACTGGTCCAGTCGGTGAGCAGTTCCATGGTGTCAGGTGTTCATTGGCGCTTGTCTGGTTGGAAGTGCCGGAGTTGCAGGATATGATGATGGCACGCTTGGACCAGCTGGAGGTGCGAAGAGACGAGCCATAGCCATGGCAGTCTTGCTCTCCCTAACCTTCGCCAGAATGCCGGGTTC
>VBBV01000122.1:27943-30780 GCA_005883695.1 Candidatus Bathyarchaeota archaeon
AATGCGCCCAGGCTTCCCACCGATGCTAACCAGTTCGACATCCAAGCTCCCGGAGCCGTCACGGTGACTCTCTTCGGATTATGGCATCGCAACCCAGAGTCCTCGAGAACCCAGAACAGAACGTGTATCGAGGATGGGACAGCGAGGATGAAGATGGCCACGTACACGAACGCGTTGCTGACAATCGCGATGTTCGGAGGACTGACATCGGTTATCCGAGGGACAATAATAGCCGATAGGACAAACACGAACAGTAGGACCCGGAAATCCCTCAGGATTCGACGGCAGAAACCCGGAGGTCCGACTAGTTTTTCGAAGTAGTACTGGTGACCCGACGACTCACGGAAATAGCGAATTATCCCAATGACCAGGAATACGAGTCGATCGACTACGAGGCTCCAGATGAGAACCGGGATGCCGACGTACACGACTATTATGGTTACAAGCCAGCCTAATCCTTTGTAAGTGCCCGCTGCGAGAAGGGGCATCAGGGACAGAATGCCGAGGACGTACTCCTTCCTATAGGTCAAGGCTCCGCGGAGAAGGGCTTCTAATGGCGAAGTATCAGTTTTCTAGAACCAACAGGCCCCGTCCCCGGGAAGTCTCCCGGGACTAGGCAGACGAGTGCTGGGCCAGGCTAGAAAGGGGAGACGCTTGTGAAGTTAAAGTCCCTCGCCAGGATGCCAGGCTGGAGGATTCGGAACTGGGCGAATTCCGAGAAGTTTCGCACCGGCTCGGAGAGCGCGTCGACTTTGCTGAACAATTCCAGGAGGCTCTGGTTGAACCGCAGGTTCTTGACCGGTCTTTTGATCTCACCGTTCTCAACTAGGAACGTTCCGTCTCTTGTCATGCCAGTCACGGTCTTGGTCCGCGGCTCCGTTTCCCGCACGTACCAGAATCGGGTAATCAATAGCCCCTTGTCAAGTTCTCCAATTAGCTCTTCCGAGGTCTTCGTGGCTCCTCTGCCGCGAATTACTAGGTTGGTCGGGAGCTCACCGAGAGGGTTTGGCAGGGGTAGCTCGTGGCCTGTCGGTGCTGCGCCATAACGGTGCTGGGATATTCGGGAGGAGGCAACATTTCGAAAGACGCCATTCTCTACAAGCGACACCTTACTCTTCACGCAACCTTCCCCGTCGAAGGGCGGCCCGGCCTGGTTTGGATCATAAACGTCATCGTCGATACTGATGTTGTCGCCGAGGATCTTCTCACCGAGTCTACCTGAAAGGTAGCTTCTTCCTTCCTTGTACTGTCGCATCCCTAGATCAGGACTGTAACCGGTCGATGCGGATACAGCGAAGTAGAGCAACATCTCGCTCCAAGCGTAGGGATCGACAACAACATCGAACTTTCCAGGGGCTATGTCGGCTTGGTTCTTGTTCAACATGGCTCGTTCAAGGGCTGTCTGCGAGACCTCGTCAGGGTTCAGCTCGCCGATGTCCCCGAAAGTTGACAGAGCGTATCCAGTCTGGTTACCATTGTCGGCATCCATTGTTAGCGAGAAGTATCCGCCTGTTCCTCGGTAGGATGCTTCAAGCCCTGACGTGTTGAGCATCATCACGTGCTCGACGCTAGTCCCGAGAACCCCTGACGCAAGAAGATGGTTCTTCTTAGCTAGATCCATAGCAGACCCGATGTAGCCTGCTTTCAACTCTGCCGGAGCGTCGACAGTCTTTTCGCTATACCGGTCGACTGACCGGTACTTCTGTGGACCGGGCATGGGCAGATAATCCGGGTCTTCCGGCGAATTGCGGGCCTGGCTGATAGCCTTCTCTACCGTCTTCTCAATTGACGCCTTGTCCAACGTGCCTGTTGTGACTCGTCCCTGTTTCTTCTCGGACGCGATCCTCACTGACAAGTTTCTGCTGGTGCTGTATTGTGACTGGGCGAGTTCGTTATTCCCGAAGCGCAGGTACTCGTCAACTCGTGACACCAGTATTATCTCAGCCTCAGCTTTTCCTGCCACAGCTTTCGCTGTGCGGAAGATCTCGTGAGCTCTTTCTCGGAGAGAAACGGGCTGATGTTCCATCTTCTGCGACATGGCTAGGACGCTCCGAAGACCCGGATGTTCCTGAACCTGCTAGGTGATGCGCCATGTCCCGTGACCATCGTCTGGCCCGGCTGGCCCTTTCCGCAATTCGGCGTGCCCCATAACACCCAGCTCTTCTTGTTGCCGATGGCGTCGCAGGAGTTCCAGAACTCAGGAGTAATCCCTGAGTAGGTGGGTCCTCTCACCATTTCCCCAATACTTCCGTTCTTTATTCTGTATCCCTTTTCGGTGTTGAACTGGAAGTTGTACCTCTTCTGGTCGATGCTCCAGCCATAGTTTGTGACCATAAGGTATCCGTCGCGAGTGTCTTCGATCATCTCATCATAGTCCCAGTCTCCCGGTTCGAGACTGACGTTCGTCATCCTGATTATTGGAAGCTTGTAGTATTCGGCTCGCATGCACCCGTTACTCCGGGTCTCGCCCACTCTAGGGGCGGTTTCTCGGGACATGAGATATCCCACGAATTTTCCGTTCTTGACGGCGTATTTTCGCTGGGCTTTGACTCCTTCGTCGTCGTAACCAAAGGTCCCGAGTCCGTTTCCATGATCGAGGGTAGCGTCCATCACTATGCTCACGTGTTCTGATCCATACTGGAGTTTTCCTAGTTGGTCCGGGGAGAGAAAGCTTCGGCCTGCAAAGTTCGCCTCGTAGCCTAGAACCCGGTCGAGCTCTATTGGATGACCGCAGGACTCGTGCACCTGCAACGCTACCTGATCTCCACTGAGAATAATGTCCGATTTTCCTTCCTGAATTGTGGGCGCGTGAGTAAGCGCTATGGCATCTTTTGTGA
>VBBV01000042.1 GCA_005883695.1 Candidatus Bathyarchaeota archaeon
GGTAGTGCAGCTTAACCATGCTAGGGTGGATGATGTCTCTGGTGTGATCCGAGCGGAACAGATGATGTTGAAGAAAGAACTCTGACGCTCTCTCAATCGGCTTCAAATATTCTCGATCTCCCGTTGCCCGTTGAAACTCGACAAGACCCCAGAGTGTCGATAGGGACTCATTGACCGAGGAATGGTCGGCCTCGGGCCTCCTGTCACAATTCCATCCTCCATCAGGCCACTGCCACTCGGTCAACGACTCGGCGAGTTTCGCTACCCTTGGGCTTTCTGCGAGGCCTAGCCGGCTACACACAGCTAACGCGTTACCCTCTTGAGACGCGCATCTCCGATATCGCCCATTGATCTTGGGAACATTGCTAAGATGAGCCTCTCCAAGCAACCATTTCAGAACAAGGTCCGTTGCCTTGACCGCTGGCCGAAATCCCGAGGCTATTCCGAGTTCGACGAGAGAGACGAGACGCCAGTGCGCGCCCGTCCATTTCTGGTAGGGATGGACCCCGAAACCACCATCAGCCTGTTGCCCCGAAAGGAGAGTCTTCACAATGGGCCCGTTAGGAATCTGTTTTCTGGCCGCCAGAACTTCCTTCGAGTCGGAATGTCTATCGAGGATCTCTGTGAGAGTGAGATAACAAATCGAAGGGTCTCCCGATTCCAGAAGCCAGTTGACCGGGGGGTCTTTGACGTCCATTGGCTCCGGCACATCCAGCCATGCAATCCTCATGTCTTCGAAATAACGGTTTCACATTGCTCGGAGCGAGACTTCTAGGAAACCTCTAGGTCTAACGACACATCGCGGGTCTGTTAAGTCTGGGGCTTTCCGCACTCGTAGCATGATTCCGCTGCGATGGGAAGGTCGTGGCCGCACCATTTGCACTTTTTGAGAAAACTCGCTGTCGTAGACGCGGCCATGGTCTTAGCCTGGGCTGGCGTTATCCTAGTTCCGTCCAAACCCTTTTGATTCATTTCTCTTTGCATCGATCGTACCGCTCCGTAAAGCGCCAGACCAAGATAGGTAGCAGCTGGAACAACGGTCAAGATTCCTGCAAGGAAGTATGGCCGGGAATAAACTACAGAGCTGGCTCCTGCGGTTACGTTCCCATAAGCCGCTCCCGGCCCGTTGTTCTGTACCAAGAGTGTGTAGTTCCCTTCCCCCGCCATCTCCGAAAACCAGAAAGCTCTAACGCTACTGCCGGGAGCTGGACCGTAGAAGATCCCGCCCGCGGGGGGCCAATCGATTGTGCATGATAAGCCGCAGCTTAAGGGAGCTAGAGACCCTTGGGGGTTGGTTATCCACACCTTCCCAGACCCGTTATTAACCGTGAACGAAAACATTGCATAGTTTACCCTGACCTCCCAGGGGCTAGAATTGGGTCGAGGTACCGCGTAGAACTGAAGGTCATCCTTTGTTCCTTGGGCATATTCCCCAGGTCTCGGCGGCGTGTAGAACATGCCAAGAACGAAGGCTGCCTTCGTTCCAGGTTGAGTGTTGAACTTGAAAATGCTAGTCATAGGTACTCCATGAAGAACGCTGTCTTCGATTGAGGCACGGTCACTGGGGGTGGTCCATCCGACCGCGAAGGAAGTCCAGCCGAGCAAGACCAGAACCATGACCAGTCCGATTCCGGCTCGAACCAAATGCGTCCGACTCAGGGACAAAGTCTTCCGTGTTTCTTCGACGCGGCCCATCAGATTGTGGGCGGCAACCCCCAAGTCCGTCAGGGAGTAGTAGTCTCCCTTCTTCTCGACCAGGCCTTGCAAGGAGTCAAGATGATAGCTGAGGGTCGGGCTGTCTAGCCTCAGCTCCGCTTGTAACTGCGAAAAACGCTTGGGAGGCTCCTCCTTTAGGGTTCGGAGGAGAAGACGTCTGGTCGGATGTTTCAGGGATGAGAAGATCTGGGAATAGGGGTCGTCCTCGGACCCGGACATGAGTATCACAATAGAGTGTCGTCAAACATAACTCTGTTCGTAGAGATTTCTTTACTAAACCAGTCTCGACCCACAAACCGCGCTTGACAATCCCAGTCCGAAGCGAATCATGTCTGGTACCAATCCTAGCCTCTAACTGAACAGGAAACGATCTGCTGGGTTGAAGCCTTTGACCTCCGGAATTCTGGGTCCAAGAGAGAAAGTGTTGCGAGTCATGGAGGCTTTCAGTCTTTAATATGAACGGCACGAAGTCAGAATCTATGCAGCCAATCACCTATTCAGTACCCAAAGGACTGAGAGCTGGAGCTATTGGTGGTTTCATCGGGGCAATCGTCTTGGGCACTTTTGGAGAGATAGGTGCTATAGCGTTGAACCAGGAGCTCTTCTACACGACAATCGCGAGGAAGCTAGCTTTCGGCGACTTCTCCGTCCTAGGCGGATGGGCTTTACACCTTCTGGTAGGAATAATCGCAGGCTCACTCTTCATCGGAGCGACGGCTGCAATCCGGAGTTTCGCTTTGACTACAACTAGGAAGGCTGTCTGGGTCGGCATACTGGGAGGGGTCGCAATCTGGATAGTCGTCTACGTCCCGGTTACAGGTCTCCTCGTCCCGGATGACTTGACCAACACAACGTTCGCCGGGGGAGCCTTTGTACTCCACATCCTCTACGGGGTCGTGACCGCGATTGTGTCCCTCTTTGCGGGGCTCTCGCTGAGAGGACGAAGACAGCCTAGCAATTCTAGACGAATCCGAAAACGAGGAATGCTGCCAGGAAGATTCCGAGTATTGCGTAGATAAGAGCTTTCTGTAGAAGTTGTTTCAGCCTAGATTTAGGAGAGGATCTTCCTTTGGGCCCATCTTCGTCTCCCCATATTACCCATCTGGCTAGTAGAAGGAAGGCTCCAGCACCCGTCGCGGCTAAGGACCTGATGACCAAACGCGGGCTGCACGAGCCGCCTGTCAGATTGCTACAGCCAAATACGACGACGAAGGCTCCCGCTAACAGCAAGAGCCATCCTGCAAATCCGATAACGCTCTTCCCGCTGATTACTGGCTGGGGCTCAGCTTCCACTTCATGCCATCTCCAAAGGCTCGGAGGGTCTTACCGAAGACGACGCGTTCACTAGTCGTTCTATTCTGTCCATTTCTCGATGTTATGGCATGGGTCGCCGCATTTCTGGATCTCATGGAATATGGCGTCGATGGTTGGTTCCTTTGTCGTCATGACAGTCCCGCTCTTCAACGAAAGTGTAACATCCAAGTGGTGCGATTGGAAGACGCGCATCACTTGACCCGTGTTGAGGACTGTAATCGCATTCTCCCAGGAGACGCTATGGCGATTAGAGGGCCGTTGGGTCAATGGAAAATAGGCTAATGCTGACGCAGCAAAAATGAGGAGAGACAGTATGAGAACCCAGAATCGTTTCCGCATCTATCACTTGAAGTTATGAAGGGAGCGAATAGGCTTTACGGGTCAATAATCATTACCTACCTAGCTTCTTTCTGAAGAGAAAACGATCTGCCTGTAGTAGGCCCACCGATTCCCAGAAGCCTACCGCGGTTTTGTTCCCGTGGAGTACTTCGAGCCCGATCTCATCTATCTTCATCCGTTCGCATTCTTCAATCAAATGTTTCGCCAGCTCTCGTCCGATTCCCTTCCGCCGGTGGTCCGTTTTTACGAAGAAATCGTTCACAGTCATGACTCGTCCGAGTTCTGCCGAAGGCGTGTAAACCGCCAAAGCCACGCCCACAATCGTCTTCTTGTCCCGTGCGACTAGGAGCAGATCTGGTGATTGGCCGCGCAATTGCTGGTCGACAGCCCACGTTCTTCTCTCTTTGATTGGCGTCATTCCTTCAAATGCGTGGTACTCTGCGATGAGCTTCTCGATCTTCTCGCGGTTTGACAGGTTAGCCCGGCTTATGGTTACCATTTTCGGGTCCTGGTTTCTAGCGTTAGGGAAATAAGTAGAGGGCAGCGGTCAGATGCAAGTCTTTCCGATGGCTTTTGGAGCACATTCCACTCCAGCATGCCAGGCCTGCGGCTGCGCCGAAACGTCCTGTGAAAACTGCCAAACAGTAGCCAATTGTTCCAATTGTGCGTCATGCTGCTGCAGCACCATCCATCAATCTTGGAGACATGGGAGGATCGGAAACGGGATCAGAATCGAATACTTCAGCTCAGCCTGGATGACGATTGAAGTCTTGGGATCTATCGGGGTCGGATTGATTGCTGGGAGTTTCGCCCTACTAGCTTTTGGTGGTGATAGTCTGATAGAACTAATCTCGGGCCTCGCCGTCTTGGCTGGTCTTCGCCGGGACTCTTCGAGGAGCCGTGGCCCAAGAACGGATAACAACAGGACTGAACAATTCACAAGCGCCCTCCTCTTCGCTCTCATCCCCGTCATCGGGCTAGGCGCGGTCTACTCGTATCTTTCAGGTCTGAAGCCGGAGGGATCGCCGCTCGGAATCGCCATTGCTGTTGGAGCAGTGATCGTGATGCCCTATCTCTATGTTCAGAAGAAACGGATTGGCCGTGAAACCCGGTCGCTGGCCCTCTCGATGGACGCCATAGAATCCGTGACCTGTCTGTTCATGGCGACAGCACTGCTAGGCGGGCTTCTTGCCGAATATTTTCTAGGATTCTGGTGGGCGGATTATCTCGCGACTGGAGTCATCCTAGGGTTCGTCGCGAGAGAAGCTGTTGGATCATACCGCGAGCTCCACGAGGAAGAATCGGTCGCTCACGCCTAGTCCAGCTCCCTGGTAACATTCGGGCTGCATCTGTCAGGCTGATTGAAAGAAAACGTGCTAGTTGCCAGGAAGTGGGGGGCTCGCGCCTACAAGTGGTTCGGGTTGTGCCACTGGCGCTGGTATTCTGCTACGTCTCCGAAGCAGCCATGCAAGAGTCACCACCGCGCCAGCTCCCACTATTCCTACGCCAGCGTATATCCAGAGGGCCATTGGCGAGAATAGCGTTGAGGCTATAGAGGCTAGGCCGTTTCCTGTTGCCGGAGGGTCCCTCTTGGAGAGGCCGAGGCTTGTCGACTTCAGCTCGAGCGTGACTGGGACAGTTGCGATCATGTGATGGGACACTGTTACATGGTCAGAGACGGGGAAACAGCCTGATGCTCCGCAGAGATAATCGCCCGGGTTGTACAGTTGAGTCTGCAAGGACGTGGTAGAAACTACTGCGCTCGACTTCAGAAGAAGGTCGCTCGCCTGGTCATAGTCGAACCTCAAGTCAAGCTTGAAGCTGGAATCGCTCGATCCACCTGAACCTAGGATAGGCGGACTAGTAGTGGAAAGGGACTGGGAAAGCTCCGACTCTACAATCCAAGCATTCCGATTACTGCCGGCTCCCACGTTGACCATCTCGCTTCCAGTGACACTGGCGTATCCCGTTAGGATCTGGACCGGTTGGCCCATGGTCAGCGGACCGTTCACCCACCAGAATGTGTAGACCTCCTTTTGCGATGACAGCAATTGGCCTAGTCCGGGAGAATAACCGTAACCGTAGTAGCCGTAATATCCCGGATAATAGGCGAGCATCTTCTGGATTATGCTGAGGATCACTGACGTGGCGGTCCCGGCGGATTCGACGCGAGTGGCGAGGTTAATTGACTGAGAGAAACTGCCGGTCTCGGTCACTGGCGTGAAGCTGAGTGGACCGGCCGATGCGATGATGCTGACTTGGTGACTGACATTGAGGACTGCTACATTGTTGTCAAGTCCGGTGACAGTCCAGCCTATCGAACCGTCTAGGCTGATCGTGGGCATGAAAGAGGACGAAACAGGAGGGGGAGACGGCAGAGCACCGGACACAACTAAGTTACCTCGCAGCGATGGATAATTCGTATCATAGTAGGTGTAATTACCAGACGTTGTGAAAGTTACCGAGAACGAACCATAATGCGCTATGGGTCCGGAGTCAAAGACTTGAAGGCCAACTTTGTTTGTGGGGGAAGAGGTCACTGTGTGCACTAGGCTACCGTAATTGAACCACATTACAGTTGTCCCGAGCTGTACGTAGTAGGGGTAGTAGTAGGGGAACGAGGGAAGGTAGTAGCAGGTGCTGTTTGATACGCATGATCCATTGTCGTAAATGTTGACAAGCACCCTTGGCTGATAAGGACCGCACGCCGTCTGATTGTAGCTAGCAGGAGTGGCATTGCAGCTCTGCGTTGATTGGATCGACGCGTTCAACTGATAATTCGCATTGCTACCTACGCTGAGAAGCGGCGCCGCACTTGCAGAACTCACCATCAAGACAACCAGAAAGAGGGCGGAGCCGCTACCCACGGAAACCTGTAGAATCTTCAAGATAGTATCGGCCTGGGAGTAAACCGATAAAAGGATTGCTGAAAGTCTCACCCTGAGATGCGCCGCTCTAGTATATTCAGCCGTCGAAAAACACTCGTCTTGGCTCTCCTCGCCACGGCGGTTCTTGCCGCAATGACCTACGGCGCCGTTACCTATCAGACTCCGTACGGCTGTGGCCCTAACGGAGTTGCCACCGGACCCAGTATCGATTGGCAGGTATTAGCTGAACCATGCATCTACATTTACTTCACCGGAATTGTCGGAGGAAGTGTCTTCCTGATTCTTCTCATACCAGTACCCGAGAAAAAAACTGAGGCGTCTTCCGTTGAAAATAAGTCGTAATCGGTTGAAAAAATCGCTCGAAACAACTCCTTCGTTCAGATTCGTTGAGTGAGATACGAGACCTGCGGCCAATGCTCGAGGAAATACGGCTATGAAGGAAAACAATAATGCAAGAGTCTTGGTCGAAAGATACTCCACTGGCCTCGCTAGGAGACGTGAAGGGCCCACGACTCTTTCACGACCTCACGGAATAACCAATTCACGTTCGTGGTAACCCGGTGAGGACGCCTCCTATCGCTGGGATCCATGAGGAATGAATAGAGGCTCTAGACTCTAAACAGGGCGCACGAGGCGCCGGCTTAGAGGAATACGGGTTTTTCAGGGGTCAGAGATGAGACTTCTTTCAGCTTCCCCTAGAAACATATTAAGTCAATACCTGTATGTCCGAAGGAAAACACATGTTGAAGCATATTTCTGTAGCTATTCTCCTAGCCCTCTCACTAGCCATGGTTTCCATCGGCCCGAGATCGACCGTTGCATCCCAGACCACCTACGACACCAACACGCTAGCAGGCAAGGCGGCAGCAGTCCAAGCCGCTCAAAGCCAGGGCCTCCAGATTGGCCTGTCCAGCTTCATACTCCAGGAAGCTGACGCCAGTGACCTGGCCACCAATCCCACACCCAACGATCCGATCACACCATCATTCGTTCTCTCGAGCAATCTCGACGGCACAGCCGTCCAAGCCCCAGACGTTACTGTCAACCAGGACACCGCGGCGGCAACCCAGAACGAACCAGTCATCGCCGTAGACCCTAACAACCCCAACCGTCTCGTCGCCGCATCCAACGACTACGTCACTAGAACATGGACTTGTACGGTCGGCGGTACGCCTTGCAGCGCTCTCGGCGACGGATACTCAGGTACATACTACTCTAACGACGGCGGCAAAACATGGTGTTGTGTCGCCACTGATCCACAGCACATTGGAACTCTAATCCCTGGTGTAGAACACCTAGTTGGTGGTCAGTATGACGCGGGAGGAGACTCCAACCTCGTCTTCGACAATAGCGGCAACGTCTACTTCACAGGCCTCGGCTTCGACCGGCTCACAGCCCCCAACACTGTCGCGGTGAACAAGGGAACCTTCGATTCCAGCGGCAACCTCCACTGGGGATCACCCGT
>VBBV01000123.1 GCA_005883695.1 Candidatus Bathyarchaeota archaeon
TCGGCGAACGACCATATTCCGTCCCATAACGCTCCAGTATTCGACTTCGATTCCGGAAGCCATTTGTTTCTTCAAGTCCTCATCATCGGGCATGGGTGTCTCGAATGTCTGATAATTCTCCATGTCCATAACCTGGAGAAGATTTCCGGAGATGGAAAGAACCTGTCCCGTTCGCTTGTCTATGAGCGGGACCTCGGCTTTGCCGTCAACCGGGCTGATGAGGTTCTTCTTCTGGCCCGTGAACGCGCTTATCGCGACGATCCTTGCCTTTGCGGACCCGTGCTTACCGGGCTTGGATTTCTCGAACTCTACAATCCTGCACGGTTCACCATCAATGAGAACGTACTGGCCAATCTTCAAACTGCCAACTTCGACCGGCTTGCTCATGAGACCGCGTCTCGACGGCGAGCGGTTCTAGGACTGCATCTAAAAGACTTCGCGCGATTCGAAGGGTATTCCTAGAGAATTCTTTTCAACTGGTACGTTCCCGTTCTCCACGATCTGAAAAGCCATGCCCAAGGCAGTCGGCATCCTGGCCAAGAAAGGCTCGAAAGAAATCTTTACTGAGGCTAGGAAGATTCACAAAATTATCGAGCAGCACGGCTTCAGATCAGTTCCCGACGAAGAAATAGGAAGTTCGGCGAAGATTCCAGGTGGCAAGCCTCTCAGGCGAATGGAGGTCGAGCTTCTGGTGACACTGGGAGGAGATGGGACAGTATTGAAAGCTGCTAAGGAGATGTTGAAACCGAAGACCCCGATACTTGCAGTAAACATGGGCCGAAGGGGCTACCTTACCGAGGTCGAGCCTTCAGAGTTCGAGGCCGCTTTCACTAAGTGGGAGAAAGGCGACTACGAGTTAGAGCAGCAATGGAAGCTCTCAGTTCTTCACCAGAATCGACTCTTAGGCGACGCTCTCAACGAGGCACTTCTTCTTCCCACCATTCCGGCGAAAATGCTCAATCTGAACCTAACCCTCAGGGGCAAACAAGTTTTCCAGGCGAGGGCGGACGGAATTATAGTCTCCACTCCAACAGGTTCCACAGCTCACTCTTTCTCTGCCGGGGGACCAGTTCTCGAACCCTCGATGGACAGCCTATCGCTAACACTCATCGTTCCTCTCCAACCGGTCAAGTCTATCGTTGTACCCGTGAAGGCAAGCATACAGTTGCGCGTGGTAGAACCAGGTCCTAGCGCTAACCTTGTGATAGACGGCCGTCTTGAGCGAGAAATCAGGATCGGGCAATCGTTATCGTTCAGAAAATCCGGCAACAGCACATTTTTCGTCAGGTTCGGCGACTCATTTCTCCAGAGGAGTCTCAGAAGACTGTCCTCCGAAAGGGAAAATGGTTGAAGGTGCTCGTCCTAGACACCTCAGCCTTCATCATGGGCTTCAACCCAACTCGGCCGGGAGAGGTGTACACGGTCCCGGCTGTAGAGAATGAGCTGTTGAGGGGGACGATGACACAGCTACGATTTCATGTGAACAAAGAGAAGGGCAAGGTGATCCTCAGGATCCCATCTCCTCGCGCCTTGGAATCTGTGGAGGCGGAGAGCACCAAGGCAGGTGAGAAAGGCCATGTTTCACAAGCCGATCGAGAAGTTGTCGCTCTCGCTCTGGACCTGAAACAAGACGGACAAGACCCTGTAATAGTTAGCGATGACTATGCGGTGCAGAACATGGCTGAGCATCTTCATCTCAGCTATGGATCACTCGCCAATTTTGGGATCGCTCATAAGTTTGACTGGATAATGTACTGCCCCGCTTGCCATCGAAGATCCACAGGATCAGAAAAGACGTGTAGAGTGTGTGGAACAGAGCTGAAGAGAAAGGTGTTATCTAGATCTAAAGTTTCTCGGGACCGCCCTGTTAAGTAAAAAGCATCGGGATTGCAGCCAGGAACCATTACAGCGAACCTCCTTCCTGAAACGATTTCTCTAATACTCGCCTGTGAAGCATTTTCAGAAGAATTAAATCCAGTACCCAGCCCACCTTGGGAATGAAACCGCCTTGTTGAAGACGGAAACCAACCTTTACGATGACATGTCGAAGGGACGAGTTGAACCTTCGAAATGGAAGGTCCTCAGTTTCCCTATGGGGAACGGCGAGAACTGGGTGTGGGAAGAACCGAAGGCCAGGATTTCATCCCGGAATGGCGGCCTAGCTCTGACAGTGGACCCCTTCACGCGGAAGCATGACAAGATCCACATGTTCGACGATCCGAAGCAACTGTACGCGTCAACAAGGACCTTTCCAGTATTACGTGATCAGGTGACGGTTTTCGAGGCTGAGATGGGAGCCGAGACCTATCGAAGCAATGTGGAGGATCTGCGGGACGCATTCGCGGGTCTCATACTCATGGACTTCGCAACCGGCATGATATTCGACTTCATCACGACCGGGAAGAAGATAGGAGCAATCTACGAGCGACTCCTGATACCTGGCGTAACTGATGAGAAGACGGCGTTCACCTATGTCATTGAGGCACCGTTCTTAGGCGTCCGTACGAAGCCCGAAATGATGCACCACTATATGGTCAGAATAGATGCGCAAAAGAAGCGGGCGGAATGGATTGCCGATGGAAAGACATTCTTCAAGACAGAGAGCCTTCCGGTCGCTCCCAAAGACATTCTCGTGGGCTGGGGACTCTTCACACTCAAGCCTGTTGACCCCGAGAAGGGCAGCACATCGGTCCACGGTCAAGGCGCGACCGGCATCTGGAAGAATTTCAGATACTCGATCCCCTGAGTAAGCACAATCTCCTCTTTGGCCCGACTCGAATTCTTAGGCCATGATTTTCGGTGCGTCGCTTACCATGCTGGTGACCGACTCATAGTCCCAAGGACCTTTGGACCTTCCGGAGGTCCTCTTCTTGAGAACGATGTAGCCTAGAGAGCCCAGCTTCTCGACGAGCCAAGCGGCGTAGGCGGGTGACCCAGTGGCTCCTGGAGAGTTATAGTTGGTAATGTGGTATGACAAGGGGCCTTTGAGCTCAATGGCTTCCTTGATGAAGTTCCCGTTTCGATCTATGACTTGCGCGCGAACCCCTGCAATCCCAGGTTTAACCAGATAGTCCAGTTTGAGTTCCGGAATGAACTCCTGCGCTCTTCTTGCCATTTCTGACTTGAAGATGGACGATTTCCATTCTTCCCCTGCTAGAGTCAGGAAATCCTTGTTGTACAGAAGAGCGATCTTGTTCATCATAGGAGGCTCTAGGATCTTCTCTAGAGCTTGTATTGGGTTTTTGAAAAATCCCTTGTATGTGTAGGGTCCGGCTACAGGTACGGCGTTAGGACCAATCTCTCGACGCCCATCGGCACGGCATATCCAGTGTGGGTCCAGAAAGGGCAGTTCAGGATGCTGTGCTACAGTGTAGATGTTCCTGGTGGCTAGGTATCTCCATTGTTCTCCTATCTCCCAGTATTCCCCGCGAAAGTTGAGATCGGTGTATTCTCTTCCGATGCCGAGCAAGTGTGCAATGCGCATGGAGTTTCCTCCCGCGCAATTTAGGAGGAACCGGGTTCGTATCGCCTCGCCGCCAGTGCCGGGCTGAATCTCCAAGAAATCTTTGGTTACTTCGATCGATTTGGCCTCGTAACCAAGAATGAACCTGACGCCCTCACGCTCCGCGTCTCCCCGGAGAGAGCGCGTGAACGAGGGGTAGTCAACCGAGGTGTCGGTTTTCGACCATATTGCCCCGTGAGACTTTACGTGGGGCTCAAGCTTTCGCACCTCCTCCGCCGATAGAACCTCTAATTCGTCCTCTCCCATACCGTTCTCCAGACCCCAGTGGTAGTACTTCTCCACCCTTTTCACATCCTCGTCTCGTGTCGCCGCCTCCAACGTTGTCACCGGCGACCATGGCAGACCTCGCTCTTTCGCGTATGATTTCCACATTCCATAAGCCGCCTGCGACGATCTAGCGAAGACTCGGCGTTTGACAGGGTCCAAGTAGAAGGGACGGTGGACGACTCCAGTATTCCTCTTGGAGGTGTGAACCGCTACCTGTTGCTCTTTCTCGATAACAGCGATTCGACCCTCATACTGGTTCGCTACCCAGTAGGAAACGGAGGTCCCGAGGATTCCCCCGCCAATAATAGTCACGTCCCAGGGTTCTAGCGATGCCAAGAGGCCCACCGAGTGGGAAGATGTTAAGTATGCTATATTCGGGTTATGCATTACTTTCCAGAAACAGACGAAGCCTACGTTCTAGCGAGCTGCAGGTACTCGGCCTCTATCTTGCCACCGGACTTTAGATAGAGCAGAGCTCCCGGAGCTAGATTGTCCAAGTAGGAGAACGTGTAAACAATCATCTTTCTCTGGCCAATGCTCTTCGCAAATTTTGAGATCTCGGACATCAAATAGGAACCGATTCTCTTTCCTCGATGCTCTGGAAGAACAAATGCGCCTCGGAACCATGCCACGCCCGGCTCATAAAAGTCCGGAACGATCCCTACCAACCCAACAGGTTGTTTGTCTAAACTAGCAAGAATCCACCTGGCTCCGCGCGATTTGTCTTCTTTGAATGATTCGCCCACAGCGACGATGCCGCCTTCTTCCTCTGTGCGCCAGTCCCAGTAAGGACTCAATGCCCGGACGAACAGGCTGCTAGCACTGTCGATCGTCTCATCCGAGACCTCTTCGAGTTCAAGCCGAGAATATCCGATCCGTGGGATTTCCTCTATTTGCCAGCTGATTCGAAAATCTCGACGTAGAGGCTTGAAGCCAAATTTCCTGTATACCTCCATGTAAGGTTGAACTGCTGGAGTGGTTGCTCGCAGGAATTCAGGTCCTTTCGACTCCACGTACGTCATCGCTCTGGCAAGAAGGGTTTCAACGACTTCGTTTTGGAGCTTCGCCGGTCTAACGCTGAGATATCTTATCACGAACCGCTTGTTTCGGGGAAGACCGGTCGCAGCCACCCATCCGATTGGACCTCCATTATTTTCTGCAATGAAGCATCCGTTAGCGTCGAATCGCCGTGAGGAGAGGACCGCCTTTGTTCGTGGAACATCTGCAAAGCTGCCGAAGGCATCTCTCAGAATCTCTAGCAATTCTGACTCTTCACCGTGAGAGAAGGCTCTGACTGAAACGCCTGATGGTTCTTCGATCTTTACCGTCTCGGCCATTTTCAGGCTTTCCCTTGAGTCTGATGGTCCGGAGAATAATCCAGTATGCTACGCCTCCTAACGCGGCAAGCGGAAGTGACGCAGCCAGAAGATTCCCTAAAGCACTCGTGTCAAGAGGGCCCCCGTTGAAGGCTGAGTCTCTAAGAACTCCAGCCGCGAGGCTTAGAGGATTGTATTCTGCAATCATCGCGATTGGTGCCGGGAGATATTTGGTTATGGTCTGGGCGGAGTAGAATACAGTGCTGATGGTGACCATTGAGACTTGGAGTGCCTGCGCGTACACCCAGTACATCTCACCCCTTCTGGATACGCTTGCGAAGAAAGCGGCCAGACCCGCGATCCCGGTGGATAAAATGAACAGGAACGGAATGAGTACGATTGCGTTGAGAATCCCTTGCGGAGGAACGACTATTGATGCTATGAGAAGGAGGAGCCCGGAATAGACTATTCCTCCAAGTCCTCCCGAAATTATGTACGCCCCGACTAGGCCCCCTGTCCTAATTGGAAGCGTCATGTAGTACTGCACTACTCCCTCACGAAGAGCGAGCCAGACTCGTCGGCCAGTATCCGTTGCAGCGGAAAACAGGCCAACTACAACGATCCCGGGAACTAGAAACCGGAAGTAGGCGGGACCGATTAGCCTTCCATAAACTAGCCCCATGACGAGCATGTCCGAGAGGCTGAGACTGATCAACACCGCCATCAACCATTTGGTCCGGAAGAAGTATGAAAAATCTGTCCGTGCTATACGGACGAGCCTCGAGAGCTGGCTCACGCCGCCTTCACGCCCTCAATGACTTTGTCCACTATCCTGGCGCTCAACGACATTGTTCCAACTGCTACTGCAGTCACGACCGCGGCAGCCAGGATCGGGTTGAGGAGGAAGTTCGGGTCGAAGCCTAAGACCCATCTGGTCAAATCTGCGCCGTAAGTCAAAGGACTGAAGACCGAAATCGGCGAGTAGAAATTTGGCATGAAGATCAGCGGGTAGAAGACCGTACTGAACCGGACAATTAATGCCGACAGCCCAGCGAGGAACGCGCTGTAGATGTCCACGGACTTGAACGCGATGAACGACATCGAGACCATTATTCCTGTGATTCCGAGTCCGAGGAGAAACATGGAGATCAAGGCAAATACAACGCCCTGCAGGGTTAGATCACCGACAAACCATAGAACTCCGATCAGAGGCGGCAGAACCTTGATCATGGTGTTTGCGACACCATATATCGCTTGGGCCGCCAAGAAACCTCCACGGGAGATCGGTAGCGAGAGGAAATAGGGCAGTTCCCCTTCATGCGCGTGTTCGACGAAGTGTCGGCCAACATCAGCACCAGAGTCGAAAACGGTGATGACCATTAGCCCGATCGCGTAGAAGAAGAAATAGTTCGGGACCGCGGTCGATACCAGCTTTGACATAAGGGAACCAAACACGGCTATCTGCAAACCGAACAGAGCCCATGCCAAAAAGAACCATGTTCTCTGCGACAGAAGGATCTTGACATTGTAAGCCGCGAGAGTCAGCACACGATTCATGGCTGGTCCGCCAGGGCTTTCCCGGTAAAGTGCAAGAATACGTCGTCGAGAGAAGGCTCGGTAATCCTGATTGATGCGATCTTAGCACCGGCCACATAGCTGGCCGAGGTCATCTTCGGAACCCAGTCTTCGGCTCTCGAAACCTTCGCCCGCAATTGGTTACCTTCCTGTGACAGCGACATGTCGCCGCCGAGTCCGTTGAGGTCTTCCACCAGCTTCCCTGATACAGGGTCCTCGAAGTCCACCTCGACAATATCTCCGCCGGCAATTGCGTCTTTCAGCTTTGGAATAGTATCACATACGACCCGTTGGCCTTGGTGCAGGATTGTGACCCGGTCGGCAAGGTACTCCGCCTCTCGAACCTCGTTGGTGGCGACAATGACAGTGGACCCTTGGTCCCGGAGCTCGCGGATCTTGTCCCAGATCTTCCTCTTACCACGCAGATCCACCTGGCTCGTAGGCTCGTCGAAAATCGCCAGTTTTGGCTGTTGAATGAGAACCTTCGCCGTCTCTAAGCGCTTTGCCTGGCCGCCTGACAGGTGCATGAACATCTTGTCCCTTGACTCCCAAAGCTCCAAATCCTTCATCGTGCGCTCGATCAGATCCTGACGCTTCGCAGGGTCGATATCGAACATAGACGCGTGGAACCTGAGAATTGACGAGGGCTTGTGGCGCCAGAAACCTCTCGCCTCCTGGAAAGCTATTCCCATAACCTCTCGAACCTTGGTCCCCTCTTCAACCACATCAATACCAACAACTCTTGCAGTGCCTGATGTTGGCTTCAGAATTGTGCAGAGGATCATCAGGAGGGTGGTCTTGCCGGATCCGTTCGGGCCTAGAATTACCATTATCTCGCCCTCGTTGACCGTGAAGTTCAAGCCGCGAAGGGCGTCAGTCTTACCGTACCTCTTCGAGAGGTTTAGCGTTTCCACTGCAAACAAGCTTGGGAATTGTCCGTTGGTCTGGGTGGGCGATAAAAATGTTGAACCAACCGCATTGAGATCCCGCTCAGGGTCCACGTTCGCGAATCTCGGAAGAATGTTATCAACAAGTCGCACATTGCCTCACGATATGAAATTCGGCGTATGTGTCCCAAACTATGGCGAATCATCCTCTACTGAGGCGCTGCGTACCGTAGCGTTGGAGGCCGAACGTGGGGGCTGTGACTCAATTTGGACTACAGACCATGTACTGATGCCCAGAAACAGTGGAACTCCCTATGAGAGAATCTTCGACAGCATTACTACACTCTCCTATCTTGCAGCAATTACTAGCCGAGTGAAGCTAGGAATCTCATCCCTAATCACTGCCATGCGGAATCCTGTCGTCGTCGCAAAACAGCTCGCGACAATAGACAATCTAAGCGACGGGATGATTATGCTGGCCACGAGCGTAGGCTGGAACGAGAAAGAGTTCGCCCATCTAGGCTCAAACTTCCACAACAGGGGGAAAAGACTTGACGCGTCCATTCGACTGATAAGAGCGCTCTGGAGAGGAGAGACAAGCTTCAAGAGCCGTGTTCTCGGGATCGAATTCAACGACGCCGTCTTCGAACCGCGCCCCGCTCAGAAGCATCTAGCGATCTGGATTGGTGGAACGAGCAAGGCTGCTATGAAACGGGCCGCAACTCTCGGCGATGCGTGGCATCCTAACGTCCAACCCCTCGACCAATTCACAAAACTCGTCGCGGAGTTCAGAGAAACCTCGCCAGAAGCGAAAACTAAAGCGATATGCGTCCGAATGGCCATAAACACAAGAGCCGAGCAGTCGGAGTACAAGTCGGCGCAGGGGGAGAAACGAATAATGCTCTCCGGAAACCAGGCTCAGAACAAAAAGATACTCTCCGGTCTAGAACAGCTCGGAGTCTCCTACATCGTTGCCGTGCCGAGCCCTGACGGAAACGCAAGCGTACCAAACCAGGTAGACGAGATCAACACATTGTCGAAACTTCTCAGCTGATTAACGAATGCTCGACCGGCGTATCTACCGCCGGCGTAAACCGCGTCTTCGGTCTACTAGACCTTTTGAAAGCGTACAATGGAAAGACGGACATAGCCAACCTGACCATCGACCTCCGCATTGACCTCGACGAGCTACTCCCGATCATTGACACCGCAGAATATCTCGGTCTCGTCGCCGTCCAAGAGGGCGAGATCTCCCTAACGGAGCTCGGCACCAAGGCCCTCAACAGCAAGATAGCGGAACGCAAAAAGCTCGTCCACCAGCGCCTGGAAACACTCGAGCCCTTCTCCGACATCGCAAAACTACTCAAAGAACAGGGACAGGTCACGCGTTTCAGTCTCGCCCGCTTCGTAAGCTCCAAGTATGGTCCTACGCTCGACATCCCCGCACTGATTAGCATACTCATCAGCTGGGGCGTCTTCACAGGCCTATTCGGCTACGATGGCCAATCGGAACGGTTGCTGCCAAAAACCCACATTCACTAGCTGATCTTTGAGATTATCCGGTCCGCAAGATCGTACAGCGTCGGGTCCCGAGGGCTTCTCGGTCGTTCGAGATCGATCTTGACATCATCAACTATCTTCGCCGGCCTAGCGCTCAACACGACCACTCTATCAGCCATCTCCACAGCCTCCTGAACGTTGTGCGTGACCATTATCACCGAACCTGTGGGGTAGGCAGGGTCCCTCCAAATGTCCAAGACCTCCCGCCTGAGGTTCTCCGCCGTCAACGCGTCCAGGCTGGAGAACGGCTCGTCCATCAACAACACTTCAGGCTGAAGCGCGAGAGCCCGGGCTATTCCAACCCGCTGCTTCATACCACCGGACAACTCCTTCGGATAGGAAGACTCGAACCCTTCCAAGCCAACATCCTGAATGTACTTCTGCGCGATCTTCAACTGCTCCTCCTTCTGGATCGACGCCGATGAAATCGCCATCAGCACGTTTCCAAGCACCGTTTTCCATGGTATGAGGGCGAATGTCTGAAAGATTACCCCGATCTTGGGGCTCGGGCTCGTGATCGGTTGGCCATGAAATAATACTTGGCCGCTAGTGGGTTTGTCAAGCCCATCGATAATACGGAGCAGAGTGCTCTTGCCACAGCCTGAAGGCCCGACAATACAGAGGAACTCTTTGTAGACGTCGAATGAAAGATGGTCAAGTACTGTTGTGCTCTTGCCCTCGCCGGGATAGATCTTTGCAATATCCTTGATTTGGAGTATAGGTTCGGATGGCTGGCTCAACTGATTATGCCTCGAACTTGTACCTGTCAGCCTTCCTCAGCAAACGCCTCCAGACTAGCCGGTTAATGATCAGGACTGTTGCGGTCATTACCAAGAGCGAGGCATAGATCTCAACGGTTGCGAGTGCAGGGTCCTTCGAAGAGGCTTGAACTAGAAAGGAGCCCAGCCCCGGGACATTGGCGTTAGGCCCGATGTACTCGGAGACTATCAGAGCGTTCCATCCCCCACCCCAGGCTTGTATGCTCCCGATGAGGATTGCGGGAAAAGAGGCGGGGATTAGGATCTCTTTGACGAAGCGTCGCCCTCGAATTCGATACGCAGCAGTTGCTTCCAGTAGATCATTCGGGACTCCATTCACGGCACCGACGATGTTGAAGAGCAGATACCACTGCATTCCGGTAAGGATCAAGAGCACCGAGGCTAAGTTGAGGGTGAACCCGAGATAGGGGGAGTTCTTGAACGGGTCAACAAGCAGTATAACGACAAGCGGGAAAAGGGCTGTCGCGGGGATAGACTGTCCGATATCGAAGATAGGCACGAGCAACCTGGACAGTCTCTGACTTCTCGCTATCAATATGCCCGCACCGAGGGTCCATGAGAGGGCAATAGCGTACGCAATCACCAACCTGGAGAGTGATAGAAGAGTAATTGCGACCAGTTCGAAACCTGTTACATCGGTGGCGAGTAGAGAAATGCCGCTGGCAATTGATTGGGATCGTGACATGATTGTGACGGTGAGGCCTAGAAGCACGAGTCCGATGAATATTGCGTAGCTAAGCAGTCTTCCCCATAATGGTATTCTGCCAATTCGCCCCGGAAACCTCAACCTCTCCGTTATGTGCCGTATTCGTTTCAAACGTGTGATTTCGAGAACTCGTGCTGCGTAGGACCGTTCAGATTTGAAGAACGTGAGAACCGGTGAGACCAGACGGTCCTCGTATCTTCTCACCCCGGCAGCCACCGTACTCTGCCGCGTCGCAGTCGTCCTGGGAGCAGCTATGGTTTCGTACTTGTATTTCTCTGCCCGTGCGCCTAGGGGCTTCCAGATCAAACGGTCAATGGCGAGTATGATTCCAACCAGCACTACGAGCCCAAAGAGCGCTAGCGCTAGGTCGGCCTGCAAGGCAGCTAGCGCGATATACCGGCCAATCCCGGGAAGGTCCACTTGGGTAACGTTAGGAGCAGAGCCGAAGGAGAGATGCTCCTCGACCGGTATAAGATACCATCCTCCCCCCCAAGCAAGAATGCTGCTCCAAACTAGTTCCGGGAATACTGCGGGAAGAACGATCTGTCGCAGATACCTAGTACCGTGCATTCCGTAAGCATGGGCCGCCTCCTTGATGTCCGTCGGAATCGCGTTGATTCCAGCTATGACCCCGAACGTCGGCGCCCAAGCCATCGCAGTAAAGATCAATATGATAGACGCAACTTCCTGGTTGAACACAGGCGGATTAGCCCCTGTTCCTAAGATCACGAGGAACACCACCGGCACTACTCCAAGAACAGGGACCGACTGGAATATGTCGAGCAAGGGCAAGAGCACGTGAGAGGCACGATGACTCATCGCCGTAGCGATTCCATAAGCCAGGGCAAAGGTGAGAGCGAAAGCGTAGGCAATAGTCATCCGTGCAAGAGTTCGAACAGCATACCCTGGAATACACAATGGGTCCAGAGGATGCGTGCTGCAGTCTGCAGTCAGCGCGCCTGTTAGTAATTCGGTTATTAGAACACCTATCGCTACCACAGCAATTCCTCCAAGGAATATCTTGGTGAAAAGCGAGATTCTTTTTCCGGCCGAGGATGAGATCACGCGTCTTCTAAGGCTCGGCCTTGGCATATGCAAGACGACTCAATCCGGTATGATTAGAAAAACGGACGATTGCGTCTCGTTATAAAAGGGCAACCAGATTGATGATTCTGCAACTCTCTTCCAGCTTTGCCATGCGATACGCGAACGTCAAGGACAGATGGTTGATGGTGGGGCCGGTGGGATTTGAACCCACGACCTCTGGCCCCGATTGCTCGGGGTCGCCAGCGCCCCAGGGTCACCGTCCAAGATTGGACTCTGGTATCCTCTGGGCGGGGTCAATCCCCTTGACCAAGCTAGACGACGGCCCCTAAGTTCGGAATCGAATCGGGCTGCTTTTCTGTGTTACGCTAGGACATTGCTATCGTACGAATTGCGAAGTCAGCTCCGAGACGAGGAGCTTTTGAGAGGGATAACTTGACGAAAGCATTCGCTGAGAGGCGGAATGATCATCTGTGCAACTATTTGTTCTATCGGATAGCCCTCCTACTTCCATCCGTTCCTTTATTTGGCTGTCTGGACCGAGACTTGTTGTTGTGTCGGCAGAGCGATCGAGTGCGGCCTGTGCATGCGATAGGTCGCGAGCGCTCCCAGTCCACTGATAACCAAGAGAGTTGCTACTGGAAAGACCGGCACAACGAGGAGAGTAGCCACTAGACGGTCCACCGGTATTACTAGAGGCGCGGTATAGAATTGAGAGAAATGGAGGGAGAGCCCTTGGAGACTGGCTGCTCTTGCTGCTTGTTCCAAGCTTCTAGCATAGAGCACCCCTATGCCAAAGGTTGTCAATCCACCTAGAATGTTAATCACCCCGCCCAACCGAGTATACCTTGCTAGCATCAGACCGCTTCCGATCAACACAACGAATGCCACGCCGAACTGGGCGAGCATCAAGTTGTCCGGCTGGCTCGACGCGAGATTGAATGTTGTCGGGAGGTTGTAGCCGAACAGGGCCCAGCCGATGGCTAGAAGGCTGGAGAACACGCCTAGACCTCCCGCTAACAAGGACCTTGGGTGTGCGATTCTCACGGGGTTTACCTTCGACATTTTCCAATCCGCGCTTGCAAAGGTGGTCTATCGGATAAGTCTTCCACACTATCTCGTGAAGGATTCCAGCATTCTGCTGGGGCTTGTGCCTCGGCGCTTTGCTTCTTTCAACAAAACCTTCTGGACGCCGCTGGAATATTGGACAGCTTTCTTCGGCCGATCCACCACGCTTTCAGGCAGGTTCAGTCGGGAAGCAAGTTTTCTTAGAACATATTTTCGTATCACTTTTCCTTTGGCGAGATTGACTCGTAGAGATACAGGTAGCTTCAGGGCGTATTCGACAAGTGGGAGATAGGCGAAGGGTGAACAAAGCTCGAGGCCAGTTGCAACCGCGAGCTTGTCGCCAGGGTCAAAATCCTTGACGGAAGCCGCCACAACGCTGTTGAACATCTCCGACCCAAGAGTGTCGACTCCATCACGGAGAGCGATGGCCTCGAACTTTCCGTAACCGCCGAACAGTTCATCGCTAAGCTGGCCAGCTGCGAGATACGTCAGGTCCATCTCGCGAGCTTTCTGACAGGCAAAATAGATTGGAACCGAGATCCCAACGATCACTGGATCAGTGGTTTCGATGATCTCGATAACATCTGGCAATGAGTTGAGAATCTCTGAACTCGACAATTCCCTTATCTCGACGCGGAGTCCAAAAGTTTTCGCAGTTCTCTCAGCGTGGCCTAGTTCTTGCTGGCCTTTCAGCCCCACCGACACTAATTTTGGCTCTAGACCAGCATTCTTCGCTACTTGGGCAACGAGCGCGCTGTCTAGTCCCCCAGAAAACGCGACTCCGGAACCTCGTGGCACAATTCTGCGGACAGCTTCAGTGAAGAGATCGTCCAAAGTCCGAGTCGCGTCTGACTCGACCATCGATTCTTCCTTTGGCTGCTTGAGCGAGTAGTCACTCATCGTCTCGTACCTTCGGGCGGAGGCTCGAATTACCTTTCCAGGAGAAACAGGCTTGGGTTCGCGAATTCCGATTGAGGCGAGAGGAGATTGTAGGCTCGCAAAGGCGATAGTTCCGTCTCGCGTCTGTCCGGAGTAGAGGGGTTTCTGTCCTATGACGTCTCTTCCCGCGACTAGTTGATCCTGAAGCGAGGTCAAGAATGCAAAGGCTCCAGGTGTTTGTATGAGACGACTGGGACCCGCGGGGCCGGGCCCGTTGGGCCCTGCGTCATCGCCGAAGAAAACACCGTCAAGGGCTAACGGCACCGCTTGATGAGCGAACGAGTGCGCATCAGTGGGATTGCAGACTCCAATCACGATTTTCTCTCCGCCAGGTACGGTTTGTGAGAAAGTTCGAGATTCCGATCCACGGTTCCGCATAAGGGAGAGGATGGTCTTCGCTTTCGATTCGAGATCATCCGCTTCTCGTCCTATGAGGCCACAGATGCCCGTCATTGTTCCCTATTCTTCTTCGGAGTTGTTTAATATGATGGGCTAGTTGTTTCTCTCTTCGAGTCGGTAAGATTGCCCATTCTTCCAATTGACACAGGCCGCTACGGCAGTCCGGAGATGAGGAGAATCTTCGAGGAAGAAAACAAGCTCCAACGATGGCTAGACGTGGAGGCGGCGGTTGCAGAAGCACAGGCCTTCGTCGGAGATATTCCGAAAGAGGCGGCGGAGGAAATCCGGCGAAACGCCAACACAAAGATCGTGACTCTGGATCATGTCAAGGGGATTGAGAAAGAAATCCATCATGATCTAATGTCGATGGTCGTAGCGCTCTCAGAAGCATGCACAGGCGAGGGACGCAAATACGTCCATTATGGCCTAACAAGCTACGATATTGAAGACACCGCAACAGCATTCCAGTTCAAAGAAGCCTTCTCGGTCCTCGAGAAGAGACTCGACGGGCTCGAGGAGATCCTTATTTCAAGAGTACGTAAGCACAGAGCACTGCTGATCGTAGGCCGGACTCACGGACGCCACGCCGGAGTCATCACCCTCGGCCTCAAGCTCGCAGTCTGGCTAGAGGAGGTTCGAAGATACCAGCAGAGGCTGAAGCAGCTCAAAGAGCGAGTTCTGGTCGGTAAGATTCTGGGAATTGTTGGAAATGGAGCTGGGCTTGGGAAAAACGCGCTGAAGATTCAGGAAAGAGCACTAGGCAAGCTGGGGCTCAAACCAGCCGGTCTCGTCACACAGGTTATTCAGCGGGATCTACACGCCGAAACCGTCTGTTATCTCTCGCTACTAGGGTCGAGCCTTGACAAGTTCGCTACTGAGATCCGAAACCTGCAGAGAAGTGAGATTTCGGAGGTTATGGAGCCGTTTGAGCGGGAAAAACAGGTCGGAAGCTCAGCTCTACCGTCGAAGAGGAATCCGGAGCTCAGCGAAAGGGTTTCGAGCATGGCGAAGCTGATGCGAGGCCTGGTCATACCTGCTCTCGAGAATATTCCTCTCTGGCACGAGCGGGACATATCCAACTCCGCCAGCGAACGCTTCATCTTCCCAATGTCCTTCATTCTTGCTGACGAAATGATCCGGCTTGTAACACGTGTCCTAGATGGCTTGGAGGTCCTCCCAGAGAATATGGAACGAAACTTGGAGCTGTCGCAAGGCGCTTTGCTGGCGGAGAGAATTGTGAACTCGCTTGTGGAGACAGGAGTGCCAAGACAAGATGCTCACGAGAGAATAAGAAAAATATCGATAAGGGCCCTTGATAACAAGGTTCCATTTGGGCAACTACTGCTTGAAGACAAGTTCATCTCGAAGAGACTAAAACCGAAAGAAATCAAGGAAGCACTCGACTACCGGACGTATCTCGGCGTGACGCTTGAACTAGTCAACTTGGCTCTGAGGGAATAGAGCGGTCGTATTCGATCATAGAGTAAACTTTTATTTCGCTTCCAATCGCGAGACGAGTGAAGGCGGCAAGGCTTGAAGGAAGCTTTTCTCACTGTTGGAATGCTCCTCCTCTTCACGGGATGCATGGGCGCAATTGCTGCCACCACAGCTATGGGTGCTGGAGCGGCTATTACCAACCAGGCCCTTCAACAACTTCTGGTTGCTGAGGTCATCTCGACCATCATCGCCTTCGTCGGCGGCGCACTTGTAATGCGCAACCGCTAGGCGGCTTGCTCGGTCTCCAGCGAGAGAATCTCATCCAGTGGCTCTTTCGCGTCCAACCATTCTGCAACCTGGCGATACTTCTCCGGATCGTGCTCATGGATGAACCGGATCAGGGGAAGGTAGAGTTTGGTTCCTCTTCGACTGGATATATGGGACTTGGACCCTATCAGCGCTCCAACCCCTTTGCGAAGCTCCCTTGTTCCTCGGCTGCGGGACATCGAGCTGATACGCTGAGGAAACTTCATCGACACCCAACCTCCCGGGCTCGTCTCCTTTGCGACAGCAACACCCGCGGTCATAAGATCGAGAGCATATGACAGTAGATGCCACGACTGTGTCTTCCTGATCCGCGCGAAGTACAGATCAGCCTCAGAGAGCGCGGACATGGCAGCTTCGAGTTCGCGAGGCTTCGGGATCTGGCTTGGCGTATTTTCGAGTATCCACTGAAAGAGCATTTCCTGGTCGAGATCTGACTTGTCCAGAGCGCGTCGAGCCTGAGCAACCGTTCTGCTGTTGAAGATGATCCCTAGAACCTCGAAAATGGACTCCGTACGATCTCGGCTTGACAGCAAAGTCGTATCGTCCAAAGTCAGACTCTTCTTGGGTCCCGTTAGAATCTGGAGGTCAGTTATTGCCGATCGCATATCGCCACGGTCCCGTTTCATAATCGCCCTGAGTGCCTCCTCCTCAGCGTTCACGCCCTCTTTTGCGAGGATTCCCCTCATCAAGGGAATTCCTTCTCTCGGTCCGAGTCTTTTCAGCTCGATGAGGAGACATGCGTCTCGTAGAGGTCTGATCTTTGGGTCCCAAGGGTCGTTGGCGGTTAGAACGATTGGAAACTGAGATTCCTTGATTACCCGGAGAATCGCGATGATCGCGCCTGAGTCCGTTCTAAGGTTGATACCGTCAACCTCGTCCAGCAGTATGAGTCTTCCCTTGCTGAACAGTGATGATTGAGTTGACGCAAGTCCCGCGATTCTTGAAAGAATGTCGCCGCTCCGTTTGTCGGAGGCATTGATCTCTACGAGGTCCCAGCCTCTCTCCCGAGCAACCGCTTCGGCGACTGTTGTCTTTCCCACTCCAGCTGGGCCATAAAGAAGGACTGCGGCTTTAGACGGTTTTTCTTTGGACCAGGAATCAACCCATAGACGAATTTTCTCCAGGGCAGGCTTGTTGCCTGCGATCTCGCGAGTTGTCTGCGGTCTATATCTAACGGTCCAGGGCTGTGACATGTTCTTCCCGAACACTTCTATGAACCGACGACTGAGCAGCTAAATGGGCCAGCAGAGCGCTGAGCTGGACTTCTTCATCTCCGCCTTGCACTAACCGGAAGTCTGTGTCCCCGATGGCCTCGATCAAGCTAATCCTTGTCTTCTCTGGAACGGCGAGACGGAAAACTTCCGAGTGAATCTGGCGTACAATGTCAGACCCGGATAGGCCATACTTGACGAGAAGGGTTCGAAGCTCGTCACGTGCCTTGAGGAAGTCGCCCTTCAGCGCATGATTCAGCATCTCATGGACGTCGGCGGGTCTAGCTCGTCCCACTACTTGGTAGACGGTCTCCTCAGAGATTCCTTTAGACATGGACGAGGCTGCTTGGAGGATGTTGATGGCTTTCCGAAGGTCTCCCTCGGCCACTTCTACAATCGTTTTCAAACCTCCCTCGGTGGTCTTCAGGGTCTCGTTTTTCGCGATTCGGTGGAGGTATTCGACGACTTTCTCCGCAGGGAGAGGCGTGAACCTGAACAACGCGCACCTTGACTGGATTGGCTCGATTATTCTACCAGAATAATTGCAGCAGAGAATGAAACGGCAAGTATTAGTGTAATTCTCCATCGTTCGCCGAAGGGCGCTCTGAGCGTCCCCTGTCATGTTGTCAGCTTCGTCCAAAACAAGGATCTTGAAAGGAACACTGGTTAGCGCCGCCATCCGTGCAAACTCTTTCACGGTGGTCCGAACAACATCTATTCCTCGTTCATCACTCGCGTTGAGCTCTTTGAACGCGTCTTGGAATCGCTCGCCGAACAAATCATGGGCTAGACATAATCCGGCTGTGGTCTTACCCGTCCCTGGCGGACCGGCGAACAGACAATGGGGCATGGTTCCCCTCTTGACGAAATCCTTGAGCCGCGAAACTATCTCCTCCTGATCCATGATGTCGTCGAGTCTCTTCGGCCTGTACTTCTCAGTCCAGAGAGCGGCTTCCAATCAGATCCAACCGAACCTGTTGATGTTCTCAGCCATATAGAACTGTTTCATCCACCTCTCTGAGCAATTATCGTGTGATCGATTTGATTTTCTGTTTAGAATGGTTTTATGGAGCTCACTTTTGTCTTGATGATTCTTGGGGGCGAGTGAACTGGAGAAAGAACCATCTATCGTAGAGATTGTAGACACAGAATTTGAAAACTGGCCTTCACGCATAACACTTCTCCGGGAATTTCCCGAAACCCGGATCGGGGACAGGACCCTAGGCCCCTACCGAATGGGGCAGGAAGTTGAGCTTTCGCTCTGGACCGCTCAGCACTTGGTCCAGATGGGATACGCCCGCTTCAAAGATGAGGAACAACTCACCCTCAACACTTTATCGACTACCCACTACAAAGAAACCCTGCCCGGCTCAAGGCAAATCCCGAAACTTCCCCGGTCATTCTACTTTCAGCTCCGACGGCTTATCAAAGAGCTGAAAGGCCTCGAAGCGAAAGACCGCACGAAGGCCCGGGACCTAGACAAAGCTCTCGCCCTATCACGGGACATAGTCAACATTCGGGTAAAGAAAATCGCATCCCTTGGAGCGTCTGGGGAGCAGACCACTGAGGTTACAGCCAATCTGACGGTAGAAGAGCAGGCGCTGTACGAGAAAGTGCGAGAGAACGTAGAGTCTTGGAAGAAAGACATTCTAGGCCGTGAGAGCACCGGTTGACACTCGTTAGCCCCCAAACGTCCCGTCCAGAGGACGTTTTCCAAGACTTCTTCCGATCATACCAAGCCGACCAGGTTGGATCTAAGTACCGAAAACGCCTCGCCCAAGTCGCCGTCAACAACGGCATTTCCCTTGTAATCGACTTCGACGATCTAATCACTTTCGATCCAGCCCTAGCCCGCAGCGTCACAGAGCGACCGGACGACTACATCGGTTACGCGAGCTCAGCTGCCACAGCCCAAATGCGCGTAGAGGATCCTGAGTACGCAGAGCACGCTGGTCACATATTCACTCGTTTCCGCCGCCTCCCCGAGAAGAGAGCACTGCGAAAGATAGGTGCCGAGGACATGAAAAAACTCGCCCTCGTAGAAGGGATCGTGGTTAGGACCACACAGGTTCGGCCCATGATCCTCAAGGCTGTCTTCCGCTGCAGAAAGTGCCTCGAAATCGTCCAAGAAGAACAGAGCGGAGACCTGATGAGAGGACCGGGACCAACATGTCCAAGCTGCAAGCAGAAAACCGCTTGGGAACTGCTGGAGGAGCAATGCAAGTTCAAGAACACTCAAGAAGCTCGAGTTCAGGAACGACCCGAGGACCTTCCGCCTGGACAATTACCTCGCTATCTCGATGTCAGATTAGAAGACGACATTGTAGACTCGGCACGTCCCGGAGACCGGGTTGCTGTCACATCCATCGTCAGAGCCGAAAAACAATACGTCGGAGAAAAAGGCCGCCTTCGAACCTTCAACCTGTACCTCGAAGCAAACTTCGTCGACGTAGTAGGTAAAGAAACAGAAGTTGTCGAGATCACCCGTGAAGACGAGAAGAAGATTCTAGAAGCGTCGAAAGACCCCTTCGTTCACCGCAAACTCATCATGAGCCTCGCGCCATCCATCTACGGGTACGGAGAGATCAAAGAAGGAATACTCTACTTGCTGTTTGGCGGCGTTTCAAAACATCTCCCTGACGGAGTTAGCATTAGGGGTGACCTCAATACGTTGTTGATCGGGGATCCTGGGACGGCCAAGAGCCAACTTCTGCAATACGTTTCGAGAATCGCGCCTCGAGGCCTTTACACTTCAGGCAGGGGCACAACAGCCGCCGGGCTCACAGCAGCGGTTCTTCGCGAAAAAACAGGTGGAATGGTCTTGGAAGCGGGCGCATTGGTGCTTGCAGACAAGGGGATTGCATGTATCGATGAGCTGGACAAGATGCGGCCTGATGACCGTGTTGCTATTCACGAAGCTCTCGAGCAACAGACTGTGAGTGTCGCCAAGGGGGGCATCGTTGCTACGTTGAACGCCAGGGCCGCTGTTCTAGCGGCGGCCAACCCGGCTTTGGGAAGGTATGAGCCTCACAGGAATATCAACGAAAACATCAACCTTCCAGTAACTATACTCTCCCGATTCGACCTGATCTTCCTCGTAAAGGATCTGCCTGAGCCCGAAAACGATTCCCGAATGTCGGAACACATTCTGTCCCTCCACAAGACAAAACACACTCCAGAGGAGGCCCCGTTTCCGCCTGATTTTCTGCGAAAATACATCAGCTACGCGAAAAGAATAGTTCCCGTTCTAACCGCAGAAGCTGTAAAAGAGCTTCAGGATTTCTATCTGAAAATGCGGAACACCACCGGCAAAGAGGCGGCTGTCGCAATAACCCCCCGACAACTCGAAGGGCTGGTCCGGATTTCCGAGGCCAGGGCCCGCGCGTTTCTCCGGGAAGAGGTGACCGTCGAAGATGCGAAGAGCGCAGTCAAGATCATGAGCTATGCCCTCTACGATGTCGGAGTGGACGTAAAGACTGGTAAGATCGACATCGACACAATAATGACTGGTAAGCCTGCGACTGTCCGAGACTCGTTGGGAAGGGTGATGGCGATCGTGGCTGAACTCGAACGGGAAACTGGGACGGTGGATGAACAAATACTCACCGCCGCGATAGTTGAGCGAGAGAAGGTAACTGATGGCGAGGCTCGGCGGTTCGTCGGACAGTTGATTAAGGAAGGAATGATATATTCACCCAAGGAAGGAAAACTAAAGCGGACTTCAGGCTAGAACCCATTCTTCGGAGCTATCATAACAGGTGAAGATTAGAGATCTCCCCATAGACAAGCAAGTAATCGAGCTATTGTCTAAGGAAGGTCTCGACGAGCTTTATCCACCGCAACAACACGCTATCGAAGCAGGGGTCTTAGATGGGAAAAACTTGGTTTTGGCCAGTCCCACCGCTAGCGGCAAAACCCTGGTGGCCGAGTTCTGCATCCTACAACACATTCTCGAACACCGGGGTAAAGCAATCTACCTGGCCCCACTCCGCGCTTTGGCTAGCGAGAAATTCAAGGAATTCCAGCGATACTCGGCAATCAAGAAACCTAACGGGGATCACGTTAGAGCAGGAATATCCACGGGCGACTATGATAGCGCAGACCCGTGGCTAGGAAGATACGATATCGTCCTCTGCACCAACGAGAAGGCAGACTCTCTACTCAGGCACAAGGCTCCTTGGATGAGCGAACTCACCCTCGTAGTCGCGGACGAGGTTCATCTCCTAACAGAACAAGAAAGGGGTCCAACTCTTGAAGTGGTTCTGACTCGACTGACCGAGATCAACCCGAACATCCAGGTCCTCGCACTAAGCGCAACGGTTAGGAATGCGGAAGAGGTAGGGTCCTGGCTAAAAGCCGGATCGGTGACAACCGACTGGCGGCCTGTGCCGCTCAGAGAAGGAATCTATCACGATAATCAAGTCCAGTTCCGAGATGGCGCAAGCCGAGCGATTCTTAGCGGAACCAAAACGCCAAGCCTCGACATCGCGCTCGACGTTTTGAGCGCTGGCGGACAAGCACTGATTTTCACTGAGACGCGAAGGTCTGCCGTCGAGATGGGGCGAAAGGCCTCGGTAGCGGTGAAGAGTCGCTTGTCGAAACCCGAAGAGAGGGCGTTGAGCACTATTGCTGAGCGAATTCTCTCGACTGGCGAGAAGACTCGGCTAGGCGAAGCCCTTGCTATGCAGGTCGCGGCGGGCGCGGGTTTTCACCATGCAGGATTGGCGGGAATTCATCGCGGAATAGTGGAGGACGCTTTCCGTGATGGTAGAATCAAGGTCCTGGCGGCGACCCCGACCCTTGCAGCAGGAGTTAACCTCCCAGCAAGGGCTGTTGTCATCAGCAGCTACGAACGCTACGAAGCTGGCTACGGTAGATATCCGATAAGCGTGCTAGAATACAAGCAATTCTGCGGAAGAGCTGGAAGACCGAAGTACGACAAGTTCGGCGAGGCATTGCTCATCGCGCGTAACCCTGACGAAGCGGAGTGGTTGATGGAGAACTATGTCCTCGCCCAGCCTGAGAAGCTCTGGTCCAAGCTGGCAGCGGAGCGAGTTCTACGCCCACATGTACTATCCACTGTTGCTGCCGGCTACGCTCATTCAGAAGAAGGATTGTACAACTTCTTCGCGAGAACGTTCTACGCGCACCAGTACGGCCCGCGCCTGATCAAAGGCAAGATTGGCGATATTCTTCGGTTTCTCTTCAAGGAAGAGATGGTGCTGATGGAGGGCAAGGAGTTGTCGGCTTCAAGGTTTGGCAAGCGGGTTTCCGAGCTCTACATTGATCCAATGTCAGCCGTGATACTCCGGGACGGATTGTACAATCGATCCAAGAAGATGACTGACCTGAGCATATTGCATTTAATCTCAAAGACCCCCGATCTTTCCCCACGGCCTCGTCCCCGAGGAGGCGAAGTTGACAAGCTGAGCTTGTTGGCAGAGCAAAGAAGCGATGAATTCACCTATCCCATACCAACTCAATTCGAGGATCCTGTTGCCTACGAGGAGTTTCTCGGCGAACTAAAGAGCGCCCAAGTTCTATCCGACTGGATCGATGAGCGGACCGAGGACCAAATTCTCGAGACGAGGAAAGTTGAACCGGGCGACCTTCTCAGACTTGTGCAAGGTTCCGAGTGGCTGATCCTCGCCACCCAAGAACTAGGGCGTCTATTCGGACACAAAGATCTCCTAGCTCCTCTGGAAATGCTCAAGGTCAGACTTGCAAAGGGCGTTCGGCCGGAGCTAGTCAAGCTGACAACGCTTGAAGGCGTGGGACGAGTCCGAGCACGCATGCTCTACGACGCAGGACTGAAAACGATTGAGGATATCAAGGAAAGAAGCCTCGAACAATTGATGAGCATTCGAACGATTGGTCCATCGCTGGCAAAGAAGATCAAGGAACAAGCAGGAGGACTCATCAAGGCAGATGAATGGGAAAAGGCGAAGAATGCAAAGCCGTCGGAAGTAGAACAGCAAGCAGTCCTTACCGAATACGAAGACTCCGAATAACGACCTGAAGCCTCGGTATTCCTAGCCTTATAATGCGAGGCTTTACTACAATCTCCAAAGTCTTAGGAAAGTTCGCAGATGAGCAAGATCAAAGTAGCCCTTGCAGGCGTTGGGAATTGCGCCAGTGCACTGATACAAGGAATTCAATACTACAGAAAAAACCCGCCCAAAGAAGACAACCTCACCACCGGTCTGATGCATCCAAAGTTCGGGGACTACGAAGTAGAAGATATCACGTTCGTCGCCGCCTTCGAGGTCAACCGGAACAAGATCGGAAGCGATCTCAGCAAGGCCATATTCACAGAACCAAACTGCGCCCCGAAAATCAGCGATGTCCCCGATATGGGCGTCACAGTCAAAACCGGCCCGATCCTGGACGGCGTAG
The DNA here is from genome assembly GCA_005883695.1 of Candidatus Bathyarchaeota archaeon. Next base: position 23,435 of record VBBV01000123.1, read on the forward strand.
CCCCTCACATGAGGGAGCCGTTCCACGTCTACAACAAGAACAGGACCAAACCTGTCGACGTGGCAGCCGAGCTGAAGGACTCCGGGGCGGAGATTCTCGTCAACTATCTTCCAGTTGGAAGTGAAAAAGGCGCAAGATTCTACGCTCAACAGGCTTTGGATGCGGGCTGTGGTTTCGTCAATTGCATCCCCGAATTCATTGCGTCAAACGATGGATGGGCGAAAAAATTCGAAGACAGAACACTACCGATCGCCGGGGACGATATCAAGAGCCAGGTCGGAGCGACAATCGTCCATAGGGCGCTCGTGGATCTTTTCCTAAAACGTGGTGTTAGAGTGGATGAGAGTTATCAGCTCAACCTTGGTGGCGATACTGACTTTCTCAACATGACGGTGGAGGAGAGACTTCACTCAAAACGTATCAGCAAGACTACGGCGGTCGCTAGTCTCATCCCATATGATGTTCCTACGAGAATCGGTCCATCGGATTATGTTCCGCATCTAAAGAACAAGAAAATCTGCTACATCTACCTAAAAGGTAGAAAGTGGGGAAACATTCCACTCCAGATCGATCTCAAACTCTCAGTAGAGGACTCGCCCAATAGCGCCGGAGTCGTTGCAGACGTAATTCGCGCGGTCAAAATCGGACTGGACCGTGGAGTTGGAGGTGCACTCACGAGTATCTCCTCTTACTGTTTCAAGTATCCGCCGGTCAAGATCCCTGACGGTCAGGCATCTCAGTGGGTTGAAGAGTACATTCAGGGAAAGAGAGAGCACTAGGCCGAGACTTTCCGCGCCTTCCTTACCGCGGTAGCCTCCAGAGATTCTTCCCAGTTATGATTCAATCGGCCTCTACCTTTCCATTCCTCATAATGCTCCATTACCCCTGTGAACAAGAGGGGAAGCCCGATTGTAGCGTCAACATGCACGGTGCACTGTTCAGCCTTAGGATCAAGCTTTCCCCATGACTGGCTCTCAGGGAGCTCGCAGCCCGAGAGTCCGCCGAACTTTGGATCGTCTGTCGTCACCTGGACCGCGTAGCTGTGCGGGGGAACAGGCATGCCAGCAATCTCTGCCATTGGGATGACCTGCTGGATGTAGTTCTTCGGAGTCCCTCCTCCGATGAAAATAACTCCAGATTTTTGCCAACGCCTCTTGAGGCTCATAATTTCTAGATTGTCCAGCATGGGATCGTAGACCATTGGGGGCCGGCCCTGGTCAAGCTGCTCGTTCCGATACACTGTCAATGCCATCCCAATCGAGCTATCCGCGAGTGCTGGGCTGAAGATCGGGAGGTGTTCCCTCGAGGCGGTGGCGAGAATGCCGTATTCGTCGTTGATTCGTTGTCCCATGAGCTGGAAGAATTCTCTGCTCGAGTAGCCACGGGGCTCAAGGCTTTCCGAGAACTTCTCCACAAACTCGTCCGCCTTCGTGAACATTACATCATCCGCATATGTGTCGTACACCCTGTCAATT